>NZ_JBEZFT010000040.1:0-58556 GCF_040649595.1 Kribbella sp. NPDC048915
TGTTCTGGTTTCCACACAACTCCGGGATGATCACGCGGTGGCCGCCCCATGTCGCGCCACCACGCCCACAATCACGAAGTCCGGCTGCCGTACTAGCACTTCCGTGCCATCACCCGCTGTGCCGGAGGGTGTACAAACTGTGGCATCTCCCATCGTGAGGCCGAATGAGGAGGAGTGCCCGATGCGACCGGTTCCGCCGTGTTCCGCCGCCCGTCGTGTCGTGGCTGCCGTCCCCGGTGCCCGCGGATTCCTGCCCGGCTCCCCGCGCGTACTGTCCTCCTCCGGTCTCCGGTCCGTCCCCACACCTGCTGCGCGCACCTGCCGGCGCCCGCAGCACCTCTGGGGACGGACGAAAGGGGCCGTCGCCCCGGTCTGCCGTCTGGCAGCCGGAAGACGGGCCCCGGGTGCGATGACCGCCGCCCTGGTCATCGTGCCGCACGATCCGGCACGGCCGCCGCGCGCCGCCCGGCGCGCAGCTGCTCCCGGATCGACCGTGGAACCCCAGGAGGTGGCCGGCGGTGCACCACCATGGATGGTGAGGCTGTCCATGGCGAGCACGGATGTGATGTTGCGTGTCACGTCCGCCGCCCGGCTCGCTCCGGTCCGTCGGCTCCTCCTGGGGTAACACCGTCATCACCGGCGCCACACTGGCACAACCTCGGCGTCGGCATCACGCCAAAAGGGCGCCGGTGGGCCAGCTCACGTCAACCTTGGGCCGTCGCGTAGCGTCGTACGGGTGAATTGACCACGATTTGACCATGAGGTCCACGACGGGACCTCTTTGCCAGGAAGGCATTTTGGCCGTCCTCGGCTGTCAAATGTATATTCCGGATAACGATCGGCGACGGACGACGCAGGTGTTGGGGAAGCGGCGGGGTAGGACGTTTGGTAGCCGTCTGTACGTCGTTGCTCACTAAGGAGGACCGCTGTGTCGTCGGCGTGCATGCCGATCCGCTACTCTGCTTCCCGGTCTGCGTGGCAGGTTTGCCTTACCCCGGGCGGCAACCGCCGAAACCCGGGTGATCGGCCATTGTGGATCCAGTTTTCCGGCAGAGAGAGGCATCGCCTGAATGAACGCGACTAGCGTCGACGAGGACTTCACCCCGTCGGTGCACGTGTACGAACCACACAAGGTCGGCCTGCCGGCGCTGCGTCCGTACTTCAAGGCGCTGTGGCAGCGGCGGGAGTTCGCGGCGGAGATGTCCCGGACCAGCATCCGGGCGGCCAACACCAACACCTTCTTCGGGCAGGTGTGGCTGGTGCTCAACCCGCTGCTGCTGGCGGCTGTGTACTACCTGCTGGTCGACATCATCGCCGGCGGTAGCTCGAAGGTGGACGCCTCCGAGCGGTTCGCGCACATGTGCGGCGGTCTCTTCGCTTTCTATTACTTCTCCGGTGCGATGACGGCCGGTGCCCAGAGCGTGGTCGGTGGCGGCAAGCTGCTGATGAACATGTCGTTCCCGCGGATGCTGCTGCCGCTGTCGGCGGTCCGGACGGCGTTCTTCCGGTTCCTGCCGACCCTCGGGGTCTACCTCGTCATTCACCTGGCGATGCGCCAGCCGCTGAAGTGGCAGATGCTGCTCGCCCCGGTGTTCCTGGCGATGCTGACGGTGTTCGCCGCCGGGATGGGGATGATCTTCGCGGCTTTGCAGGTCTACTTCCGCGACACCACCAGCTTCCTGCCGTACTTCGTGCGGATCTGGCTGTACCTGTCGCCGGTGCTGTGGTTCGCCGAGCAGGCCCCGCCGAAGTTCAAGGGCTTCATCCAGTACAACCCGCTGTACTCGCTGATCGGCGGCTGGACCGACCTGCTGGTCCGCGGCGACATCCCGGCGTGGCAGATGTGGGCCGGTGCCGGATTCTGGGCGCTGCTCGCGTTCGTGGTCGGATCGCTGTTCTTCATGTCGAGGGAGCGTGAGTTCGTTGTCCGTCTCTGAGACCGAGAAGAAGCCCATGCAGAAGACCCCGACGGGGATCCCGGCCGTCAAGGTGCAGGACGTCTCGATCACCTACCGGACCACGTTCGAGCGGGTGCCGACGTTCAAGAGCGCGATCGTCCGGCTCGGCCGCGGCGAGCGCGCGGTCCGCGAGGTCAAGGCGGTCCAGAACGTCTCCTTCGACGTCGACCACGGCACCACGATCGGCATCATCGGTGCGAACGGCGCCGGCAAGTCGACGCTGATGCGCTCGATCGCCGGCATCCTGCCGCCGACCTCGGGCCGGATCGAGGTGCACGGCCGGGTCTCGACGCTGCTGGCGCTGGGCGTCGGCTTCAACGCCGCCCTGTCCGGCCGGGAGAACGTCGTGCTCGGCGGGCTCGCGTCCGGTCTGAGCCGCAAGGAGATCGAGGCGAAGTACGAGGAGATCGCGGACTTCGCCGAGCTCGGCGACTTCATGGAGATGCCGATGCGGACGTACTCGTCCGGCATGTTCAGCCGGCTCGCGTTCTCGGTCGCGGTGCACATGGACCCTGACATCCTGCTGATCGACGAGGCGCTGTCGGCCGGTGACGCGTCGTTCAAGACCAAGGCCGCGGCGAAGATGAGCGAGCTGGTCACCAACAGCCGCACCATGTTCCTGGTCAGCCACGCGATGAGCAGCGTGCGCGAGCTGTGCAACGACTGCATCTGGCTGCACAAGGGCAAGCTGATGATGCGCGGCGAGCCCAATGAGGTCATCGCGGCCTACACGAAGTTCCTGCAGGTCGGCGAAGCGGAATCCGTCTCACTCGAGGACCTCTGACCAATGTCACGCAGTACGGCGGCGCCGGACGTGGGGATCATCACGACCGGCCACGACGTGGCCGATGCGCGCCTGCACAAGATCACCGCGGCCCTGCAGCACCGCGACCTCTCGGTTGAGCTGTGGGGCCTCGGTGATGCCGACGGCGGCCCGGCCGGTGCGACCGTGCACGCGGGCCCGCGCGGCAACCTGGTGCAGCGGCTGGCGCGGACCGCCGTACTGCCGTGGCGGACGAACGCGAAGGTGGTGATGACGGTCGACCCGGACATGATTCCGGTCACCCGGCTGGTCACCGCCGTGCGGCGGCGCAAGTTCGTCGTCGACGTGCACGAGGACTACGAGCGGCTGCTCGCCGACCGCGCCTGGGCGCAGGGCCCGGCGGGTCTGCCGGCCCGGCTGATCGTCCGCGCGGGCTCGAAGCTGGCCGCGGGCGCCGACCTGACCGTGGTCGCCGACTCGCACCTCGCGCCGCACCGGGCGAAGCGCCGCCTGGTGGTGCAGAACCTTCCGGACCACGGCTTCTTGTCCCCGTCCCCGCCGAGTGGCCCGCCGCGCGCGGTGTACGTCGGGGATCTGCGGACCAGCCGTGGTCTGTTCGACATGGTCGAGGCCGTCGCCGCGGCGCCGGAGTGGTCTCTCGACCTGGTCGGCCCGGTCGCGCAGGCGGACCGGGACGACCTGGAGGCCCGGATCGCCCGGCCCGATCTGGCCGGCCGGGTCCGGCTCCACGGGCGCCAGCCGCCGGCCGACGCCTGGCGGATCGCCCGCGGTGCCTGGGCGAGCCTGGCGATGCTGCAGCCGACCCCGGCGTTCGTGGAAGCGATGCCGTCCAAGATCTACGAGTACCTCGCCAGCGGTCTTCCCGTGCTCTCCACCCGCCTGCCCCGGCAGACGAAGGTGATCGAGGAGTCCGGTGGCGGAGTCCTGGTGGACTCGGTGGCGGAGGCGTCCGAGACCCTGCGGCGCTGGTCCGCGGACCCGGGCGAGCTGGAGAAGCTGCGCGACCACGCGCTGCAGTGGGCGTCCGACCGGCTGCCCACGACCACGCCGTACGACGACCTGGCCGACGCGATTCTCGATCTCTTAAGAGGAACTGCATGACCGACCGCCCTCACCTGTTGTACGTCGCCTGGGGCTTCCCGCCCTGCCGAGGCGGCGGTGTCTACCGGGCCCTGGCCACGGCCAACCGGTTCGCCGCGCTCGGCTGGAAGGTGACCGTGCTGACGGCCGACCGCGACACGTTCTTCCGGTTCACCGGCGCGGATCTGACCCTCGAGGAACGGGTCGACCCGTCCGTCGAGGTCGTCCGGGTCCCGTTCGAGTGGCCGATCCTGGAGGCCGACCTGCGCAAGTGGTCCAAGCGCCGGGCGCAGAACCCGAAGCTGTGGAGCAAGTGGCGCACCAAGCAGGACCAGATCCCGTTCCCGGAAAGCGGGTACGGGCCCTGGCGCTCGGTGATCGAGAAGGCCGCGGAGCGCATCCACAAGGCGCACAAGGTCGACCTGACGGTGGCCACCGCGAACCCGCACGTCGCGTTCACCGCGGCGTACCACCTGCACAAGAGGTTCCAGGTGCCGTACGTCATGGACTACCGCGATGCCTGGCTGCTGGACGTGTTCACCGGTGACCGGCTGCACGAGCCGAACAGCCGCGCGGCCCGCTGGGAGAAGAAGCTGGTCGAGTCCGCTCGCGAGGTCTGGTTCGTGAACGACCCGATCAAGGAGTGGCACGAGCAGCTCTACCCGGCGCAGGCGACCAAGATGCACACGGTCGCCAACGGCTTCGACCCGGACCTGGTGCCGGACACCCACGACCGCGGCGCCGTCACCGATCGCCCGCTCGTTTTCGGGTACGTCGGCACGGTGTCGCCGAAGGTGCCGCTCGCGGAGTTCGTCGAGGGCTGGCAGCTCGCCAAGGAGCAGTCCGAGGAGCTGGCCGGCGCGAAGGCCAAGATCCACGGCTACCTCGGGTACTACGCGCAGCCGCGGGCCGACATGCTCGCGACGATCAACAACGCCGCCGAGGCCGGTGTCAGCTACGAGGGCCCGGTCGGCAAGGCCGAGATCGCCAAGGCGTACGACGAGTTCGACGTGCAGTTGCTGATGCTCGGCAAGGGCCGGTACGTGACCAGCGGCAAGGTGTTCGAGTACCTGGCAACCGGTCTGCCGATCGTGTCGGTGCACGACCCCGAGAACGCGGCGTCCGATGTACTGCGCGGGCACCCGCTGTGGTTCCCGGTGGCCGATGTGACACCGGAGGCGATCGCGGCCGCGCTGATCGAGGCGGCGCACGCGGCGCGGACCGCGGACGAGGGCATCCGGGCGAAGGCCCGCGAGTTCGGCGCGTCGTACCGGCGGGACCTGCAGCTGGATCCGCGGATCGAGGCGCTCGCCGCGAGTGTGAAGGGAGCGGTTGCATGAGCAACGTCGTCCTGCTGTCGACGCGGCGCCTGCCGCCGACGTACTTCGACCAGGTCCGCGAGGACCTCGGCGACCAGAACCTCACCATCGATGTGATCGGCTGGGTCGCTCCGTCGGCGTGGGTCGGCGACAAGGTGAACTCGTTCACCCTGATCGGCCCGGGCCGGATGCCCGCCGCCCCGGCCCCTGAGCCGGAGCCGGCCGTCGAGTCCACCGACGAGGCGCCCGACGCGGTCATCGCGCCGGAAGCCGTCGCGGACCCGGAGGCCGTCGTCGCCGACGAGGCGAAGGTTGCCCCGGCCGCTGCCGACGTCGCCGCTGCCGGCCCGATCCCGACTGCCCCGACCGCTCCGGCTGCTGCCCCGGCGGCGAAGCCGCGGCCGACCGGTGCGAAGCGGGTCGTGAAGGCCGTCCAGTGGCGGGCCCGGAAGGCCCGCAAGGTCGCCGGCCGGATGTTGCCGAAGGCAATCAAGACCTCGGCGCCGGTGAAGTTCCTGCGCGGTCAGCGGGCGTCCAACGACCTCGGCAAGAACTACTGGGAGCGCGTCCTCAGCCGTCGCGACGTGATGGCCACGATCGACCAGGCCGATGTCGTGATCGCGCTGGACGCCGGTGCGATCTGGGCCGGCTGGAATCTCGGCCAGCGCAAGGCGAGCACCCCGGTGGTGCTCGGTCTGCCGGCTGCCCGCCGCGAACTCGACATGATGAAGGTCCCAACGACGTAATGGGTGACACAGTGACGGTGACGCGAGCACTCCGCGAGCACCTGCCGGCGCCGTTGGCCCGGACCGCGGGAGCGGTCCGGCGGCGCCTGCGGGGCGCGCGGTACGCGTTCGCGCAGCTGCCGGCGTTCCCGCCGGTGGCGACGACTCCGGTGCGGATGCTGGTCGGGCCGACCAACTCCGCCGGCCAGGGGCACGCCTGGGCACGGGCCGCCAAGACCCTGCCGGACGTCGACGCCGTCTCGTTCGCCCTGCACCGCAAGGGACATTTCCAGTTCGCCGACGACTACGGCGTACCGCTGGCGTGGTTCGGTCAGCCGCGCTGGCAGCGCGCCCAGGAGCAGTACGTCGCCGGCAACTACACGCACGTGATGGTGGAGTCGCTGCGTCCGCTGTTCGGTGCCCGCGGCTACGCCGACGCCGCGCCGGACATCGAGGCGCTCCTGGCGCGGGGTGTCGCTGTTTCCCTGCTTTTCCACGGTTCTGACATCCGGTTGCCGAGCCGGCATGCCAAGCGGGAGCGCTGGTCGCCGTTCGCTCCGGGTGACGAGCTGACCGATCGCCTGGAGGCGCAGGCCCGTCGGCACGCCGAGCTGGTCGAGTCGCTGCAGCTTCCGGTGTTCGTCTCCACGGTCGACCTGCTGGACGACGTACCGGACGCCACCTGGCTGCCGGTCGCCATCGACCCGGCCCCGTGGCAGCTGGGCGCGCGACCGCTGTTCGCGCACGACCGCCCGGTCGTCGCGCACGTACCGTCGAACGCGAAACTCAAAGGCACGCAGGAGATCGACGCCGTCCTCACCCGGCTGCACGAGAGCGGCCGGATCGAGTACCGGCGGATCACCGGCGTCCCGCACGAGCGGATGGCGAGTGTGATCGGCGACGCCGACATCGTCGTCGACCAACTGCGGATCGGCCTGTACGGCGTGGCGGCCGCGGAGGCCCTCGCCGCCGGGCGCATCGTGGTTTCGTACGTCGGTGCAGCCGTGCGCCACCGGGTGCGTAGTCTGGCCGGGCGAGAGGTACCGATCGTGGAGGCGGATCCCGACACCCTCGGTGACGTGCTGAGCGATCTGGTCGCCGACCGTGACACCGCCGCCGAGCACGCGGCCGCCGGCCCCGGCTTCGTGGCGGAGCTGCACGACGGACGCCGCTCGGCCGAAGCACTGAGAAATTGGCTCACCCCGAAGGAGACCCTGTGACGTCCCGCATCGCGCCCTCCGCCGATGTCGACGAGCGTGCCGAGATCGGCGACGGCTCGTCGGTCTGGCACCTGGCCCAGATCCGCGAGCACGCGGTGCTGGGCAAGAACTGCATCATCGGCCGCGGCGCCTACGTCGGGACCGGGGTCCGGATGGGCGACAACTGCAAGATCCAGAACTACGCGCTGGTGTACGAGCCCGCGTCCCTCGAGGACGGCGTGTTCATCGGGCCGGCCGTGGTGCTCACCAACGACTACTTCCCGCGCGCGGTGAACCCGGACGGGACGCCGAAGAGCGGGCACGACTGGGAACCGGTCGGGGTGACACTGAAGGAAGGCTGCTCGCTGGGTGCGCGCAGTGTCTGCGTGGCGCCGGTCACCGTGGGCCGCTGGGCCACCGTCGCCGCGGGTGCGGTGGTGACCAAGGACGTGCCAGACTTCGCGCTGGTCGCCGGGGTCCCGGCGCGCCGGCTCAAGTGGGTCGGCAAGGCCGGGGTCCCGCTGCTCGACGTCGGGAACGGCGAGTGGAAGTGCCCGAACACGGGCGAGATGTACATCGAAACCGACGGACGGCTGCGGCCGGCCGGAGAAAACCAGGAGGAGAACTGATGGTGCAGCCGATTCCGGCCGCGAAGCCGATCATCGGGAAGGAGGAGCGCGAAGCCGTCGACCGGGTCATGCAGTCCGGGATGCTGGCGCAGGGCCCCGAGGTTGCGGCGTTCGAGCAGGAGTTCGGCGCAGCGCTGGTCTCCGGCCGGGCGTGCGTCGCGACGAACTCGGGCACCTCGGGTCTGCACCTGGGCCTGCTGGCCGCGGGGGTCGGACCGGGTGACGAGGTCATCGTCCCGTCCTTCACCTTCGCCGCGACCGCGAACAGCGTCGCGCTGACCGGCGCCACCCCGGTGTTCGCCGACATCGAGCCGACCTACTTCTGCCTGGACCCGCAGGCCGTCGAGGCCGCGATCACCGAGAAGACCAAGGCCGTCATGCCGGTGCACCTGTTCGGTCACCCGGCGAACATGACCGCGCTGCAGGCGATCGCCGACAAGCACGGCATCCAGATCTACGAGGACGCCGCGCAGGCGCACGGCGCGACCTGGAACGGCGCTCCGGTCGGCACCTTCGGCGAGTTCGCGATGTTCAGCCTCTACCCGACCAAGAATATGACGTCCGGTGAGGGCGGTATGAACTCGGTCGCGAACGACGACATCGAGCGCCGGATGCGCCTGCTGCGCAACCAGGGCATGCTCAAGCAGTACGAGAACGAGCTGGTCGGCCTGAACAACCGGATGACCGACCTGCACGCCGCGATCGGCCGGGTGCAGCTCACCAAGCTGGCCGGCTGGACCAAGCAGCGGCAGGAGAACGCGGCCTTCCTGGACGCGAACCTGCAGGGTGTCGCGGTGCCGGCGGTGGCCGCCGAGGCGACTCACGTGTACCACCAGTACACGATCCGCGTGACCGAGGACCGCGACGGCTTCGCGAACGCGCTGCGCACCGAGTACGGCGTCGGCTGCGGCGTGTACTACCCGATCCCGAACCACCGGCTCCCGTCGTTCCAGCGCGACCTGGACCTGCCGGAGACCGAGAAGGCCGCGGCCGAGGTGCTCTCGCTGCCGGTCCACCCCTCGCTGTCCGAGGAAGACCTGAACCGGATCGTGACCGCGGTGAACACCGTGGCGAAGGCGGGTGCGTGACCATGGCGAACCTGCGTGCGGGCCTGATCGGCCTGGGCATGATGGGCCGGCACCACGCCCGGGTGCTGGCTTCCCTCGAGGGTGTCGACCTGGTCGCCGTGGCCGACCCGGGCGGTGACAAGTTCGGTGTCGCCGGCGGCCGGCCGGTGCACGAGAACATCGAGCAGCTGATCGCCGAGAAGCTCGACTACTGCATGGTCGCGGTGCCGACCCAGTACCACGCCGAGATCGCGAAGGCGCTGGCCGAGGCCGGCGTGCACGCGATGATCGAGAAGCCGCTGGCCGGTTCGACCGCCGAGGCGACCGAGATCGCGAAGGCGTTCGAGGCCGCGGGGCTGATCGGCGCGGTGGGCCACATCGAGCGGTACAACCCCGCGCTGCAGGCGCTGCGGACCCGCCTGGAGAACGGCGAGCTGGGCGAGATCTACCAGATCACCACGCGTCGTCAGGGACCGTTCCCGGCCCGGATCGCCGACGTCGGCGTGACGCTGGACCTGGCCACCCACGACATCGACCTGACCGCCTGGGTGACCCGGTCGCCGTTCGTCTCGGTGGCCGCGCAGACCGCGCACAAGTCCGGCCGCCAGTTCGAGGACCTGATCGCGGTGACCGGCAAGCTGGCCGACGGCACCGTCACCAGCCACCTGATCAACTGGCTGTCCCCGATGAAGGAGCGACTCACTGTCGTCACCGGTGAGAAGGGCGCGTTCATCGCCGACACGCTGCTCGCCGACCTGTCCTTCCACGCCAACGGCACGGTCGCCACCGCCTGGGACGACGTCGCGCACTTCCGCGGTGTCAGCGAGGGCGACATGATCCGGTACGCGATCAGCAAGCCGGAGCCGCTGCGCACGGAGCACGAGGCGTTCCGCGACGCCGTACTGGGCAAGGAAGCGGACATCGTCACGCTGCAGCAGGGCCTGGCCACGGTGCAGGTCGCGGAGGCCGCGCTGCTGTCCGCGGCCGAGAACCGGACCGTCACGATCGACGGGGAGTCCTAGTCGTCATGAAGGTTCTGAGCGTTGTCGGCGCGCGGCCACAGTTCGTGAAGCTGGCACCGGTCGCGGAGGCTTTCGCCGCCACCGACCACGAGCACGTGATCGTGCACACCGGTCAGCACTACGACAAGAACATGTCGGACGTCTTCTTCGCGGACCTGCGGATCCCGGACCCGGACGTCCACCTGGGCGTCGGGTCCGGCAGCCACGGTGTGCAGACCGGCGCGATGCTGGCCGCGATGGACGGCGTCCTCGACGAGCACAAGCCGGACTGGGTGCTGGTGTACGGCGACACCAACTCGACGCTGGCCGGTGCGCTGTCGGCGGTGAAGATGCACCTGCCGGTGGCGCACCTGGAGGCCGGGCTGCGCTCGTTCAACCGGCTGATGCCGGAGGAGCACAACCGGGTGTTGACCGACCACGCGGCCGACCTGCTGCTGGCCCCGACCCAGGTGGCGATGGACCACCTGGCCACCGAGGGGCTGGCGGCGAAGTCGCGGCTGGTCGGCGACGTCATGACCGACGTGTGCTTCCGGGTCCGCGACGCGGTCAAGGACAACGCGCTGGACCTGCCGTTCGAGCGCGGTGAGTACGTCGTCTCGACCATCCACCGGGCCGAGAACACCGACGACCCGGAGCGGCTGGCCGCGATCGTCGAGGGTCTCGCCGCGGCCGGTTCGCCGGTGCTGCTGCTGGCTCACCCGCGGCTGGTCGCGAAGTGCGCCGAGCACGGCATCAAGCTCGACCGTTCGGACGGCTCGCTGCACGTCCGCGAGCCGCTGGCCTACCCGGAGATGGTCGCCGCCGTCCTCGGTTCGGCCGGTGTCGTCACCGACTCCGGAGGCCTGCAGAAGGAGGCCTTCCTGCTCGGCCGGGTGTGCACCACGCTGCGTACCGAGACCGAATGGGTGGAGACGCTCGAGGACGGATGGAACGTGTTGACATCCGACGTGAGTAAGCTGCCCGAGTTGGCCGCCAGGCCGGCACCGACGGGGGACCGCCCGATGCCGTACGGCGACGGACACGCTGCGGAGCGTGTCGTCGCCACTCTCGCGGAGTAACTACATGACCAAGGCCGCCGAAGAGAACCAGACACCGCCGGCCCAGGACACCCCTGGGTCGGCCGATGTTGGGACCCCGCCCCCCGGTGCGCCGGTCAGTACCTTCCCGGGCGAGTCCGGCGCACCACCGCGCGGCTCCGCGGCGAGGTTGCCACGAGTCGAGTCGCTCACCGGCCTGCGCTGGTGGGCGGCGTTCTTCGTGTTCTGCCATCACATGACGCAGCTGGCGCCGCTGCCGGTGTACGACTTCCTCAAGTACGGCACCTCGGGTGTCACGTTCTTCTTCGTGCTGTCCGGTTTCGTGCTGACCTGGTCGGCGCAGCCGGGGACGAAGATCCGGACGTTCTACCGGCGCCGGTTCGCCCGGATCTTCCCGCTGTACTTCCTGACGCTGGTCGCGGCGATCTTCGTCTTCTACCGGTTCGAGCCGCCGGCCGGGATGGCCTGGATCAAGCCGGTCTCGGTGACCGTGCTGGTGCTGTCCGCGTTCCTGGTGCAGGGCTGGTCGAACAACCCGGCCATCCTGTACGGCGGTAACCCGGCCGGCTGGACGCTCTCGGTGGAGGCGTTCTTCTACGCCTACTTCCCGTTCGTCTGGCGGGCCACCCGGAAGCTGAAGACCATCGGCGGTCTGCTGCTGTGTATCGCGGTGGTCGTCGCCGGCGGTGCGTACCGGCTGGCGCTGTTCCATTACAAGACCGAGGTGCCGGTGCTGCCGCAGCCGATCCTGCACTCGGTCGCGTTCCTGTTCGGCATCGGTCTGGCGATCACCCTGCGGTCCGGCTGGAAGCCGCGGATCCCGGTCTGGTTCGCGTTCCTGGTCACCGGCGGCGGCCTGTTCTACCTGTGGTACTCCGGCTCGCACCCGGCCGAGGTTCCGGGAGCGACCACACTGGGACTGTGCCAGAAGGAGTTCCTGACCCTGCTGTACGGCTTCCTGATCCTCGCGGTCGCCGCCCGCGACACGCGTGGCGGCCGTTCGCTGCTGCGCAGCACGCCGCTGGTCAAGCTCGGCCAGTGGTCGTACGCGTTCTATCTGGTGCACGCCACGATCCTGTACGCGATCAAGGAGTACCACGGGATTGCCGGCCCGATCGGCTGGTCCAACCTGACCTGGTACGCCGGTGTCTGTGCCATCTCGATCTTCGTCTCGTGGCTGCTCTACCAGTTCGTCGAGCACCCGCTGGAACGGAAGCTCCGAGGACCCCGATGAAGAATCACTACCTAGTGGAGTTGCTGTGCGTGTCAGTGTTGTTGCCTTAGGCAAGATCGGACTGCCGTTGGCGGTCCAGTTCGCGGCCAAGGGCCACCAGGTCGTCGGCGTCGACATCAACGAGAAGTTCGTCGAGCTGGTGAACGCCGGCCAGGAGCCGTTCCCGGGTGAGGCCCACCTGCAGGAGCTGCTGTCCGAGACCGTGGCCGACGGCCGCCTGCGGGCGACCACGGACTACGCGGACGCGATCCCGAACAGCGACGCCGTGGTCGTGGTCGTGCCGCTGTTCGTGGACGAGCAAACCGGTCAGCCCGAGTTCGGCTGGATGGAGAACGCCACCCGTTCGCTGGCCCAGCACCTGACCCCGGGCACGCTGGTCAGCTACGAGACCACGCTCCCGGTCGGCACCACCCGGAACCGGTGGAAGCCGATGATCGAGGAGATCTCCGGCCTGACCGAGGGCACCGACTTCCACCTGGTGTTCTCGCCGGAGCGGGTGCTCACCGGCCGCGTCTTCGCGGACCTGCGCAAGTACCCGAAGCTGGTCGGCGGCCTGTCCGAGGAGGGGGCGAAGCGCGCCACCGCGTTCTACGAGGCCGTGCTGGACTTCGACGAGCGGCCGGACCTGGAGCGCGCGAACGGCGTCTGGGACCTCGGCTCGGCCGAGGCGGCCGAGCTGGCGAAGCTGGCCGAGACCACCTACCGCGACGTGAACATCGGCCTGGCGAACCAGTTCGCCCGGTTCGCCGGCCAGAACGGCATCGACGTGCACGCGGTCATCGAGGCGTCGAACTCGCAGCCGTACAGCCACATCCACCGGCCGGGTATCGCGGTCGGCGGGCACTGCATCCCGGTGTACCCGCGGCTGTACCTGTACACCGACCCTGACGCGACCGTCGTCCGGGCCGCCCGCGAGGCGAACGCCGGCATGCCCGACTACACGATCGGCCTGCTCGAGGGCGCCTTCGGCGACCTCAACGGCGCCAAGGTCGTGGTGCTCGGCGCGTCGTACCGTGGTGGTGTCAAGGAAACGGCGTTCTCCGGGGTCTTCCCGGCCGTGGAGGCGCTGAAGGCGCGCGGCGCCGACGTGTCCGTGCACGACCCGATGTACACCGACGAGGAGCTCCAGGGCCTCGGCTTCACGCCGTACGCGCTGGGCACGCCGGTGGACGCCGCGGTCCTGCAGGCGGACCACGCGGAGTACGCGCAGCTGAGCCCGGCCGACCTGCCGGGTGTGAAAGTGCTTGTCGACGGACGTGACCGCACCGACCCGGCCAAGTGGGCCGGCGTGCGGCGAATTGTGATCGGAAGGTCGAACAGCCAGTGACTGAAGCCCCCCTGCGGGTCGTGATGCTCGTCGCCAACGACGTCACCAACGACAGCCGGGTGCGCAAGGAGGCCGCCGCGCTGGCCGAGACTGGAGCAGAGGTGACGGTGCTCGGGGTCGCGGGCGGCGGCCAGCCGCCGCGCGAGATGCTCGACGGCGCACTGATCGTCCGGGTGCCGGTGCCGTACGCGTTGCGCGACGAGCGGAAACGCCGCCGGACGGCGCGCCGGGACTGGCGGCCGCCGCTGGTCGGCTACCGGCACCGGTCCACCTACGTGGCGCGCAGCCAGCGGATCTCTGCCGAACTCAAGGAGCTGAAGGCGGACTCCGGGCACGCGATTGCCCGTGCCAAGGCGGGCCAGGCGAACCCGCTCGCATTCAAGGCCGGTGTCGCGGCCCGGCTGGTGCGCCGCGCGCGCTGGACGGCCGCACAGAAGGTCACCTGGGTCCGCAAGGGTGTCGGCAACAAGGCCGACATCCCGTTCAAGTTCGGCTGGCGGGCGTACGACGGCGTACTGCACCGGCTGCCCTGGCCGGCGCCGTGGCGCAAGCTGCACCCGGAGGCGCTGGACCTCGAGGTCGCGTTCGGCGACCTCATCGACCGCCTCGAGCCGGATGTCGTGCACGCGCACGACATGCACGTGATCGGTGTCGCGACCCGCGCCGCCGGCCGGGCGAAGCTGCGCGGCCGGACGCTGAAGGTGGTCTACGACGCGCACGAGTACGTCGCCGGACTGTCGCAGTACGGCGCCCGCACGCGACGCTCGATCGCCGCCTGGGCGAACCACGAGCGCGAGTATCTCGGTGACGTCGACCGAGTGGTGACCGTCAGCCCGGCGATCGCGACCCGGTTGCGGACCGAGCACAAGCTGGCGCACGAACCCGTCGTCGTGATGAACACGCCGAACCCGGCTGACGTGTCGGTCGAGGTGTCCGACATCCGCAGCCGGATCGGCCTGAAGCCGGACGTGCCATTGCTGGTGTACAGCGGCGGCGTCACGCGGGCGCGCGGCATCGAGACCGCCGTGCAGGCCCTGGTGGATCTGCCGGACGCGCATCTGGCCGTCGTGTGTGTGCCTGGTGTCGCGACGGACGCCGTCCGTGCGCTGCAGGCGCTGGCACTGCAGTTGGAGGTGCAGGACCGGCTGCACTGCCTGGACCCGGTGAAGCCGGACGAGGTGGTCGCCTTCCTGCGCACCGCGGACGTCGGCCTGATCCCGATCCTGCGCTACCCGAGCCACGAGATGGCGCTGCCGAACAAGCTGTTCGAGTACGCGTTCGCCGGACTGCCGGTGGTGGTCAGCGACATGCCGAGCATGAAGGAGTTCGTCGACCGCACCCGGATCGGCGAGGTCTTCGCCGCGGGGAACCCGCACGAGCTGGCGTCGAAGGTACGGACCGTGCTCGGCGATCTGGACAGCTACCGCGAGCGGGTTGCGGATCCGGCGTACCAGCAGGAGGTGTCCTGGTCCGGCCAGGCGACCAAGCTGCGCGCGCTGTACGGCGAGCTGACCGGGAAGCAGCTGGAAGTGACCCGGCCAGGCGGCGGCAAGATTCGCAAGACGCAGAAGCACCTGCTGCTGGGTCCGGTCAACAGCGCCGGTCAGGCCTGGTTGTGGGCGACTGCACTGGAGCGGCAGGTGCCGGAGATCAAGGCCGAGTCGCTGACCACAGGCAGTGGCGCGTTCGACTTCCAGGTGCACCTGACCGGGACCTACAAGCAGTACCGCTCCGACCTGCGCTGGCAGCTGGAGCTGACGGCGTACGCGTTGCGTGAGGTCACCCACATTCTGTTCGAGGCCGGCCGGCCGATGTTCGGCCAGGCCCGCGGAGGGATGTGGACGACCGACGTCCCGATCCTGGACCAGGCCGGGATCAAGCACGGTCTGGTGTTCCACGGGTCCGACATCCGTGACCCCGCGATGCACCGCGCGAAGTACAAGTACTCGCCGTTCCGCAACCCGGACGACGAGCTGACGATGCGCCTGCAGGCGGCGAACAACGTGATGCGCCGCCACCTCGAGGGCTACGAGGGTCCGGTCTACGTCACCACGCCGGACCTGCTGGAGTTCGTCGACAACGGCATCTGGTTGCCGCTCACCGTCGACGTCGAGAAGTTCGTCTCGACACAGCCGGTGCTCGAGCGTGAGGTCCCGGTGGTGCTGCACGCGCCGTCGGCCTCGGCGCTGAAGGGTTCGGCGTACGTCGACCCGGTGCTGACCGAGCTGGATGCCAAGGGCCTGATCAAGTACAACCGGGTCCAGAACGTGGCGCACTCGGAGCTCACCGAGATGGTGAAGAGCGCGGACATCGTGGTCGACCAGCTGCTGCTCGGCTCGTACGGCGTGTTCGCGTGCGAGGCGATGGCGGCCGGGCGGGTCACCGTCGGGCACATCGCGGACCCGGTCCGGGACCTGCTGCCGACCGAGCTGCCGATCGCCGAGGCGACGCCGGACGACCTGGCCGACGTGATCGAGCGGCTGGTCGCCGAGCGCGACACGGCCCGCAAGATCGCCGACGCGGGACCGGCGTACGTGCGCGACCTGCACGACGGACGAAAGTCGGTCGAGGCGCTGCTGCCGTTCGTGACCGACGAGCTGCCGGCTGCCGAGGGCGAGAACGAGTAAGTGCGGATTCTGATGATCGCGCAGTCCCCGATCGCCGGGGACTCGCGGATCCTGCGGGAGGCGACGGCGCTCGCCACGGCCGGTCATACGCTGCACGTGATCGGTCGGGACGTCCCCGAGGGCTTCGAGATCGGCCCTGGGATCACGGTGGAGTCGGTCTCCCGCTCGTCCGGCTTGCGGACCGGCAACGGCGGGCTGACGGTCGGGCACGGACACTCCGGGCCCAAGGTGCTGGTCAAGCGATTCGGACGGTGGCTGTTGCTGCCGGAGCACCGCAACCGCACCGAGCGGCAGTGGCGGATTGCTGCCGCTGATCGCGTGGCCGCGGCCGGACCGGTCGACGTCGTCCACGCGCACGACTTCAACACGCTCGAACTGGCCGCGGAGTACGCCGCCAAATGGTCGGCGACGCTGATCTACGACAGCCACGAGCTGTGGTTCGACCGGGCGCTGCCGGGGCGGCCGACGCCGCTGTGGCGGGCACGCGGCCGGCGGTACGAGGTGGCGCTGGCCGCGAAAGCGCGGGTCGTTTTCACGGTGTCGGACGGCATCGCCGCACGGTTGCGTTCGCGCGGGTTGTCCGATGTTCGCGTCGTACGGAACACGTTCCCGCGCGCTGACGACGTACCACCCGCACCAGAACGACCCGAGGGGCTGCTGTACGCCGGACGCGTCGGGGCCGGGCGGGATCTGCCGACCGTGGTTGCGGCCGCCCGTCGGCTGGCGCCGTTCCGGACGGTCCTGATGGGATCGGTGGATCCCAACTATCGCTTGGATCTGGGGCCGGTGGAGACCGTCGCGGAGCGGTCCATCGACGAGGTCGACGACACGCTGCGCTCGTACGGCATCTCGCTGGTCACGCTGACGAACACCTGCGAGAACCATCGGCTCGCGCTGCCGAACAAGCTGTTCCACGCGGTGCGCGCCGGGGTCCCGGTCGTCGCCGCGGATCTTCCCGAGCTGCGCGCGGTCGTCACGCAGTACAAGCTCGGTGCGCTCTACGAGCCGGGAAACGCGGAGTCGCTCGCGACCGCGGTGCGGACGGTGATCGACAACTACCCGACGTACACCGACGGAGTCCGTTCGGCCGCGGCCGAGCTCAACTGGGAAACCGACTCCGCAACGTTGGTTGCCGCGTACAACGAGCTGTGAGTGCCCGCCCCGGCTCGGGTGCGCCGGGACGGGCTTCGGTCATCAGCGGGATGCTTCGACCATCTGCTCCATCAGCTTGACCGGATCGTGCTCGGGCTCCGGCTGGGCCAGGCGGGTCGCCGGGACACGTTCCTGCGGAGCCGGGGCCGTCTGCAGCGCGGCGGTGTAACCCGTCAGCGGCAGCGTGAGCGACGACCGCGTCGGGTCGAGCGTGATCGTCGCGCCGGTGAACGGTACGGACGGGTTGTCGGGCTCGACGGTCAGGACGAGGCCGAGACGGTGACCGGCCGCGAACACGACGTCGTCGGCGTTCAGCTCGAACGAGAGGTCGTACCAACGATCCGACCGCAGGGATTCCTTGCTGTACAGGGATTTGTAGTGACCGACGTCTGCGAGCGTGCGGACCACGACCGCCGAGTCGGAGACCGCGGTGTTGACCTGCGTGTCCGGGTAGCAGCCGGTGTCGGCCGTGTTGCCGTCACCCCAGCAGACGCTGGTGTTCGGTACGTTCGTCACGTTGCGGTAGCGGGTCGCCGTGCCGTAGTCGACCAGGCGCGCCTTGATGCCGGAGGCAACCTTGTTGACCTTGACCCGGACCGACACCTTGCCGGTGCCGCTGACCCGAACCGCCTTGGTCAGTTCGTCGCTCAGGAACACCGCTCGGTCCGGACGGGCCGTGGTCGGATCGAGGACGACGGTGTCCTCCGAGGGCTCGTCGGTGCCGGTGAAGCTGATCGGGTCACTCGACGGCGCCGCGATCGACAGGCCGCCGGCCTTCGCGCCGGCCTGCTTGCTGAGCTTCAGCGTCGTTTGGCGGGCACCCGCGGCGGGCCACTTGGTCTCGTCGACAAACGAACCGTCCTCACGCTGGACCGTGGCCTGCGGTGTGTTCATGACGCCGTTGTTCAGGCCCTGCAGCCAGTAGTCGAACCACGGGTGCAGCTTGTCGACCCACTCGTCCCGGAAGCTGAACCCGTCCAGGTGCACGCCCTGGTGCAGGAAGATCTTCCGCGGCACGTTCCGCTTCGCGAGCTCGTCCCACCA
The DNA here is from genome assembly GCF_040649595.1 of Kribbella sp. NPDC048915. Taxonomy (NCBI): domain Bacteria; kingdom Bacillati; phylum Actinomycetota; class Actinomycetes; order Propionibacteriales; family Kribbellaceae; genus Kribbella; species Kribbella sp. NPDC048915. The sequence goes on from NZ_JBEZFT010000040.1 coordinate 18,205, forward strand.
TTCGCCGAAGTGGCGGGTCTTCACGTTCTCGTCGTCCAGCCCGTGCACGACGTACACGCTGGCGCGGATCTTCGAGGCGTCCAGCCGGTAGTTCCGCGGGTCCCACCAGTGGCTGTACGAGCCGGTGCGGGTGTCGGAGTCCTGCTCGATCTCGTTGGTCATCTCGACGCAGCGCGGGGACGCGTCGTTCGAGACGTAGTCGTGCAGGAAGCCCATGTACTCGTCGTAGAACGGGACACCGAAGCCGCGCGTGTAGTCGTACCAGCTGGAGATCGCGGCGATCGGGACGATCGTCTCCAGACCGCGGACACCGGTGCTCGCGACCGAATTCGCGATGGTGCCGTTCCAGGACACGCCGATCATGCCGGCCTTGCCGGTCGACCAGTCCGCCTTGGCCGGGCTGCCGTCGGGGTTGTGGCCGGTGGTGCGGTTGTTCAGCCAGTCGATGACCGCCTTGGTGCCGAGTACCTCGAGGTCGGCGCCGACGTCACTGCAGCTCGTCGACCGGAACGTACCGGGCATGTCGACGAACGCGACGGCGTACCCGCGCGGCACGAAGTAGTTGTCCAGCCAGCTCCCGTACACCTGGCGGACCCCGGCGCTGTCGAAGTAGCTCGACGGGTCGCCCGCGTAGTACGGCGACGCCTGGATGATCACCGGTACGTCGATCCCGGCCTCGGCCGCCTCGCCCGGCCGGATGATGTCGACGGTGATCTGATCGGTGATCCCGTTCGCGTCACCGTCGAGCTTGGGTACGTCGACCTGGACGCGCTCGTGGATCGAATTGTCGTAGTCGTAGGCGGGCACGGTTTGGGTGCCCTGCACAAAGGGTTTGGGCGGTGCGGCGGTCGGGCCTGCCACCGCGGTGAGCGAGGCTGCCGGCGCCACGACGGCCGCCAGCAGCAGCGCCATGCCGGCACGTAACCGAGTTCTGCGCATTCGTGAATTCCCCCTATGGGCGGTAGGTGAGGCTCTATTCTGTGCACAGAACTCACTCGCCCGCTCACCTTTCGTGAACGACACGGGTAATACTTCGCCTCCGCGGACCAGGCGGGCAGCCTCTACTCGGCCGGCCTGACGCGAGCTGCCTTACGCCGCCGAACGGCAACGACGACCGGGCCTACGAGAACGGTGGTTCAGCCGCGGCCAGTGCGCGGCTCCCGAGCCAGGCTCGGGTGGCCTCGTCGGCGGGGGTGTAGGTGAGCACGAACTGGCCGTCGTCGGCCGGGAGCTCGAGGGGCTCCAGAGCGAAGGTGAGGCGGCCGGCTCGAGGGTGGTTGAGGGTCTTGGCACAGGCTGAGCGGTTCTGAACGTCCTGGGAGGTCCAGAACCGCGCGAAGTCCGCGCTGGCCGCGCGGAGTTCGTCGACGAGCGCGGCCAGCTCGGCGTCATCGGCGTACTCGGCCGACACCCCGCCTGAGCTGCGCGACGGCACCCTCGGCCACGATGTCCCAGCCGACGTAGTAGTCACGCGCCGAAGGGTCCAGGAAGTACAGCCGCGCCATGTTCCGCGGCGCGCCGCCGTCGAAGTCCGCGATCACCTCGGTCGCGGCGGCGTTCCAGGCCAGCACGTTGCTCAGCCGGTCGAGGACGATCGCCGGGAGCTCGTGCATCGCGTCGATCATCGCCTTCAGCTGCGGCCGCACCTGGGCTGCTGCGGGTACGGCGGGTGGCGCTGTGCAGGCCAATCGACGCAGGTGCTCGCGCTCGGCCTGATCCAGCCGGAGCGCGTCAGCGACGGCACTCAGGACCGCAGTCGACGGGTTGGCGGCGCGGCCCTGCTCCAGGCGGATGTAGTAGTCCACGCTGACGTTCGCCAGCAGCGCGACCTCCTCGCGGCGCAGGCCGGCGACGCGCCGGTCCCGCCCGGGCCGCAGCCCGACGTCCTCGGGCCGCACCTGAGCTCTGCGCGTCTGCAGAAACTCTCCCAGTTGCGGTCGCACCCTTCCAGTATCCTCACGGCGTCCAACCATTGGGTGGTACTGGCAGACCTACGGTCGAAGCGACTCTTCTGCGGCCCGTCGCTGCGGGCGACGGTGAAGGCATGAGTACTTCACGCATCGCACTGGTCACCGGCGCCGCCAGCGGAATCGGCGCCGCCATCGCCACCCGTCTCGCGGCCGACGGAGCCGCCGTCGCACTGCTCGCCCGGCGCCGCGACCGCCTCGAGAAGGTCGCCGGCCAGATCGCCGAGGCCGGCGGTACGGCGCTCGTCGTACCCGCCGATGTCACGTCGGAGGAGTCCGTCGTTGAGGCGGCGGCCCTCGTCCAGGATCGGCTGGGCGACCTCGATCTGCTGGTGAACAACGCCGGTGTCATGCAGTTGGTCCCGTTCGCGGACGGGCCGGCCGACGCGTGGCGCCGTACGGTCGACGTCAACCTGAACGGCGTCGTCAACGTCACGCACGCATTCCTGCCGGCGCTGCGTCGCTCGGCCTCGACCCGTACCACCGACCTGATCAACGTGTCGTCGCTGGCCGGTCAGCGCATCAACGCCGCGATGTCGGCGTACGGCGCCTCAAAGGCGGCGGTCAGCCACCTGACCCGCACGCTGCGCGCCGAGTTGTCCGCCGAAGGGATCCGGGTCACCGACGTACAGCCCGGGCTGATCGACGGCACCGAACTCGCCGCCGACCTGCCGGCCGAGGTGCAGACCATGGTGGACGGGCTGCGGACCGATTTGCCCGCAGTTCCGGTGCGCGAAGTCGCGGAGCTGATCGCGTACGTCGTCACGCGGCCGCGCTGGGTGAACCTTCCATCGCTGGTGATTCAACCGACGAAGGAGGCCTGAGCCTGGTCAGACCACCAGGTGCAGTTTGACCGGCGCGACGCCGACCTCGAGGCGTTGTCCCCAGGTGACGGTGAGGGTGTCGGACTCCATGCCGTCGCCGAAGACGACCAGGTCGGACTCGGCGGTCACGGTCAGCGTGTCGGGCGCCTTGAGCAGGCCCTCGGTGCTGGTGGTGCCGGTGGCGGGTGACGGCCAGGCCTCCCGGACGAACCAGCAGAGGATCGGATCGGATGGTGTTGGCAACGCCAACGGACTACGCCGTTCCTGCCAGGCCGAGCGGCACCATCCGGTTGCGCCGGTGCCCGTCCCGACGAGGATGCCGGACGACGACTGCCGCTCCGCGTCCGCATCGGGGGTGGCCAGCCGGTAGCGCGCGGATTGGTGCGTCTGGTGGCCGACGTACACCTCGTTGAGAGCGACGAGTTGCTGGCCGTCGTCGGTGGTGGCGGCGACCATCGTCCGTTCGGTGATGGTACGTGCGGTCAGCAGGCCGGTGAACGCGGCCGGTTCGTGCGGCACGAGGACGCCGGGGTTGCGGGCCGGCTCGGGGTTGATGCCGATGACCGGCTGGCCGTCGAGGTACTTCGCGACGTTCGCGACCAGACCGTCCTGGCCGACCGCGATCACCACATCCTCCGGGCCGAAGACGAACCGGTCCAGGTCGTTGCGCTCGGCAACCGTTCGGCGCCAGTCCAGCGGGATCGCCGCCGAGACCGTCGCCAGCGCGTCCTGCTGAGCCTGGTGCCGGGCGTCGAGCTCGGCCAGGTCCCGGCCGCGGCCGGCCAGAAAGAACCCGGCCTGTTGCCGGGTGCCGTGCCGGCCGATCAGTTCGGTCAACTCGGTCGCGCGGTGCACAATGACCGCGCGCGGCGGGAGGCTCATACTCGGCCTCCCGCGGTCGCGCGCCGGCTCACGACTGCTGCCCGGCCGTCAGCTTGGTGAGCAGCGGAGTCAGCAGGTCGGGCGTCAGGTTGAGCGTGCCGATCTCCGGCAGCGCGCCCTGCTTGATCGCGAGCGCCAGGATGGTCGCCTGGTCGAGCTCGGCGTACGCGTCCAGCAGCGCCTTCTCGGCCGCGGCCTCAGCGGCACCGATGACCCGCTTGGCGTCGGCCTCCGCCTCGGCCAGTGCACGCTTCCGGCCGGCGGCGGCCTGGGTCTCGATCTGTCCGGCGGCCGCGGCCTCGGTGGCCCGCATGCGTTCGTTCTGACCGCGCTGGTTGACCAGTTGCTCCTCGCGGCGGGCGAGTTCGATCTGGTTCTGCAGTTCGTTCTCCGCGATCGAGCGTTCCCGTTCGACGGCGAGCGCGCGTCGTTCGTACGTCGCCTTGTCGGCGGCCTGCTGCACCATCTCACGGGTCGGCGTCTGCAGCGCCTTCTCCACGTCCCGCTCCGCCCGGACGGCGACCACGCGAACGTCCTCGACGCCGATGCCGAGGCCGGTCAGTCGCTCGTCCTCGCGCAACCCGGTGCCGACCGCCTGGCGGAGCGCTGTCATGCCTTCGGAGAGCGCCTCGGTGAGCGTCATCCGGGCGAGCAGGCCGAGCGCGGTCTGCTGCGCCAGTTCGGTCAGGAGACCGCCGAGTTGCTCGAGCGGCGTCGAACGCCACAGCCCGGTGTCCGGGTCGATGCCGAAGTCCAGGCGGCTCGCGGCCAGCGTGGGGTCGGTCACGCGGTACGTGACGGTCGCCTGCACCGCCACATCCTGGAAGTCCTGCGTGCGGCCGTGGAACAGCAGCGGCTGCTCACGGTCGTCGATCGGGACCTCGCTGAGCGAGGAGTTCAGCGCCCGGAACCAGAACGCCTGACCGGCGCCGTCGTGCGCGACCTTGCCGTTGCGCAGGTGGCGCACGTGCGTCGTCGGGTTGGCGCGTAGGTGGCTGAGGATGCCGAACCGGGTGATGTCTGCCATCTTCTCTCCTTTGTCGTCATCTTGACGATAAGTGTTGAAATCGCTTTTCGTCAAGGTGACGATTAAGATGCTGGGCATGGACTTCGAGCCGGTCGGTCTGGCCACCGATCTCGTCATCCTGACGGTCCGCGAGGGGCGCCTTCAGGTACTGCTGATCCGCCGCGGCATCCCGCCGTACCAGGGCCGCTGGGCGCTGCCCGGTGGATTCGTCCGGCCGGACGAGAGCCTGGAGGCGACCGCCTTGCGTGAGCTCGCCGAGGAGACCGGCCTGTCCGCCGAGCGCATCCACCTCGAGCAGGTGGCGACGTACGGCGCTCCCGATCGCGATCCGCGGGGCCGGGTGGTGACCGTGGCGTACCTGGCCCTGGTACCGGACCTGCCCGCACCAGTGGCCGGATCGGACGCGGCGTCCGCGAGCTGGGTCGACGTGGGCGACGTACTGGCGGATGCGGGACGGTTGGCGTTCGACCATCACCGGATCCTTGGCGATGCGGTGGAGCGGGCGCGGGCGAAGCTCGAGTACTCACCGCTCGCGACGGCGTTCTGCCCACCCGAATTCACGATCTCCGAACTACGCGGCGTCTACGAGGCCGTCTGGGGCACACCCTTGGACCCCCGCAACTTCCACCGCAAAGTCACCAAGACCCCCGACTTCGTCACCCCCGTAGGCACCACCACAACCCGAGACGGCGGCCGCCCCGCCCAACTCTTCCGCCGAGGCACCGCCACCACCCTCCACCCACCCATGACCCGCACCTAACCCGGCACCTAACGTTGGCACCTGACCCGGCACCTGGCTCGGCACCTGAGCCGGCACCTGACGCTGGCACCTGGCTCGGCACCTGACGCTGGGCTACCCCAGAGCCCCACAAGCTGGGGGCTTGGTCACCTTCGCGGGGGTGGAGACAGGAAATATCAGGTGCCCAGGCCCCGGTTCCTGTTCAAGCCCACGGTTTGTGGCGCAGCGCGCCGACGGGTGCCGGGCTGGGCTGGGCCGGGCTGGGCCGGGCTGGGCCGGCCGGGGCTGGGCCGGGCCGGGTTCGGGGCCGCAGGTTGTCACAGGTGCCGGGGGTTGGGGCAGCTTGCCGGGGGTGGAGACAGGAAATATCAGGTCCTCGGGCACCGGTTCTTGTTCAAGCCCACGGTTTGTGGCGCCGTGCGCCGACGGCGCCGGGCTGGGCTGGGCTGGGCCGGGTTCGGGGCCGCAGGTTGTCACAGGTGTCGGGGGTTGGGTCACCTTGCTGGGGGTGAAGACACGAAATATCAGGTCCCCAGGCCCCGGTTCTTGTTCAAGCCCACGGTTTGTGGCCAGTGCGCCGACGGGCGCCGGCCTCCCGGGCTGGGGTGAGCCGAACGGAGGGCAGGGATTGGCGGTGATGGTTGAGCGTCCGGATTGCCCGGACTGACGTCGAGCGGACCCCAGGACAGCAGGAGTTGGGGGTTGGGTCACCTTCGCGGGGGTGAGGACAGGAAGTATCGGGTCCCCGGGCACCGGTTCTTGTTCAAGCCCGCGGTTTGTGGCGCCGTGCGCCGACGGGCGCCGGCCTCCCGGGGCTGCGCCGGGCCGGGGTCGGGGCCGCAGGTGTCGGGGGTTGGGTCACCTTCGTGGGGGTGGAGACAGGAAATATCGGGTCCCCAAGCGGTTCCTGTTCACGCCCACGGCTCTTGGCGGTTCGTCGGGCGCGGGTTGGCTGCAGGCTGGCGTCAGCCGAAGGTTCGGGTGTGGAGGGCCAGGGTTTCGGCGGTGATGAGGTTGGTGTGGGTGCCGGGCGAGCCGCAGGACCAGGCGGCGGCGATGGTGCCGGCGGTGGCGGCGTCGTGCCAGGAGGCGCCGTCGAGGTAGCGGGTGAGGAAGGCGGCCACGTACGCATCGCCGGCGCCGTTGGTGTCGACGACCGGGCGGTCCGGGAACGTGATCGCGGGGATGTGGTGGGCCGGCTCGCCGCGCACGTGGAGGTAGCTGCCGAAGGCGCCCGCCATCGCGACCACGACGTCGGCGCGGCCGTTGGCGAGGATCCACTCGACGCCGTCGGGTGGCAGTGCGCTGGTGGAGACGAACACGATGTCGGACGCGGTCGCGAAGTCCTTGTGGTAGTCGTTACGGCCGTCCCAGTCGTGCAGGTCGGTGGAGATCGACCGGTCCGCCGCGATCGCGTCGCCGAGAGCGTCGCGGGCGAAGTCCATGATCGACACGTGGACGTGCTCCGCCTGGCGGATCGCGGGACGCCACAGCTCCGGATCGACGCGCAGGCCTTGTGGATGGCGACCGTCGTACATCGACATCCGGCGGCCGTCCGGCGCGACCAGGTTGACCGATCGGCGCGTTCCGCTCGGGTGCAGTACGACGCGCAGCGGGATGCCGAGCTCGGCGTACTCACGGCGGATCCGCATCCCCTCGGGATCGTCGCCGATCACGTCCACCACACCGGTCTGCAACCCGAGCAGGTGGCAGCCCAGCGCCACGCCGTGCCCCGTGTGCGCCAGGTACGTCTCGATCGGTTCGACCGGAATCGTCTCGACGTCGTCCAAAGGCAGGCTCGGCACCCGCACGATCGTGTCGATGCCCACCCCGCCGATCACCAGCACATCCAACTCCACCTGTCCCGTAATACCCGACTTTCGTCGGGGATCACAGGTGTCTTTCGCAAGCTGTGCGCCGACCTTGATCCCGCTCACTCAACCCGCATGGGCGACCACTCGCAGTAGACAGCCCACCCCGAGTATTCCGATCCGAGGCCGAGCGGCCGCGCCTGAGCGGCCCATTCCCGGGCGCGGACGCGGCTGGTGCTCGGTGGTTATTGCTTGATCGGGGCGCCGGTCTTTTCCTGGAGTTCGTCGAACGTGACGCCGTCGGCGAGCTCGACCAGGTGCAGGCCGTCGGCGGTGACGTCCAGTACGGCGAGGTCGGTGATGATCCGGTTGACCACGCCGCGGCCGGTGTAGGGCAGCGTGCACTCCTCGAGGATCTTGTGCGAGCCGTCCTTGGCGACGTGCTCCATCAGCACGATCACCTTCTTGGCGCCGTGCACGAGGTCCATCGCGCCGCCCATGCCCTTGACCATCTTGCCGGGGATCATCCAGTTCGCCAGGTCGCCCTTGGACGAGACCTGCATGGCGCCAAGGATGGCCGCGTCGATCGCGCCGCCGCGGATCATCCCGAACGACAGCGACGAGTCGAAGAACGACGCGCCGGGCATCGTCGTGACGGTCTCCTTGCCGGCGTTGATCAGGTCCGGGTCCTCCTCGCCCTCGATCGGGTACGGCCCGACGCCGAGGATGCCGTTCTCGGACTGCAGCACGACCGTGACGCCGTCCGGGATGTAGTTCGGCACCATGGTCGGCAAGCCGATGCCGAGGTTGACGTAGGAGCCGTCCTCGAGCTCGGCGGCGGCCCGGGCGGCCATCTGCTCACGGGTGAGTGGCATCTCAGGCCTCCAGCTTCTCGCGCTGAGCCTCGAAGGACTCCCGCGGTTGAACCGTGCGCTTCTCGATCCGCTTCTCGATGTCCTTGCCGACCGCAACGATGCGCTGGACGTAGACGCCGGGCAGATGGATCGCGTCCGGGTCCAGCTCACCAGGCTGGACCAGCTCCTCCACCTGCGCGATCGTCACCCGGCCGGCCATCGCCGCCAGCGGGTTGAAGTTCCGCGCGCTGCGGTCGAAGATCAGGTTTCCGTGGGTGTCGCCCTTGAGTGCGTGCACCAGCCCGAAGTCGGTGGTGATCGACTCCTCGAGGACGACCATCGTCCCGTTGATCTCCCGGGTCTCCTTCGGCGCGGACGCCTTCGCGACCGATCCGTCCGGGTTGTACTTCTGCGGCAGACCGCCCTCGGCGACCTGCGTGCCGACACCGGCCGGCGTGAAGAAGGCGGGGATCCCGCAGCCGCCGGCCCGGAGCTTCTCGGCCAGCGTGCCCTGCGGCATCAGCTCGACCTCCAGCTCACCGGAGAGGAACTGTCGGGCGAACTCCTTGTTCTCTCCGACGTACGACGAGGTCATCTTGGCGATCCGCTTGTCCGCGAGCAGGATGCCGAGACCCCACTCGTCGACGCCGCAGTTGTTCGACACGACGCTGAGCCCGGAGACCCCTTTGTCGTGCAGAGCACTGATCAGCTGCATCGGATTGCCGCACAACCCGAAACCGCCGACGGCGAGACTCGCGCCGTCCCCGATGTCCGCCACGGCTTCCTGCGGCGACCCGTACGTCTTGTCCATGCGCTGCTCCGTTGCAGTGGCCGGTGTACTGCCGATTCGATCCCGACTCTAGCCAGCGCGGAAGACCGCCGCGATGTGGCTGACCCCACAATCGGGGTGTGGTTTACCGCAGTAGCGGCTACGCCGACGCCTCGCAGGCGTTCAGCACCGCCAGCTCGTGCATCGCCTCGTAGTGAGCGTCGTCCAGCTCCGGAAGGTCCAGTACGGCGGACAGATGGGCCCGCGCGGCCGGAAGATTGCCCGCCCCACGCGCGGTCCGGGCCAGACCGATCAGCGCGGCCGCCACGGTTTCCGGCAGGTCGGCGTGCTCACCGATCGACAGCGCCCGCTCGTAGTCGGCGTGCGCGTCCGCCAGCTTCCCGGAGCGCTCGTACAGCGTGGCGCGCTCACACAGCAGCAGACCGGTGTGATCGCCGAGGCAGAGTTCCTCGGCCAGCCGGATCGCCGCGGTGGTGACGTCCAGCGGCTCGTCCAGCACCTGCCGGAGCGCGTTCAGGGCGAGGAACATGCCCCACCGGTCCTCCAGCATCTTGAACCGGCCCAGCGCCGTACGCAGTGCCTGTACGGCGTCGTCCGGCGGGGAACTGGTGAGACCCGGGTACCCGCGGCACAGCTCGACCGCGGCGCGTGTCCACGCGTCGCCGCTCTCGTTCCGCCGCAGCACGTCCTCGACGACATCGGCCGCCTCGAACGGCCCGAACACGATCGACCAGAGCAGCACGGTCACGGAGTACCGGAACGGGCCGGTCGTGGTCAGCACGATCTGCTGCGCCAGCTCGACCTGCTCCTGCTCGGCCGACCCCGCGCCGTGGATGACCGCGAGCAGGTACTCCTCGTCCAGCCCGACCGGAACGGTCCGCCCGAGCATGCCGAGCACCCGCTCCGCCGCGGCGGCCGCTTCGTCCTGCAGACCGTTGGACCACCAGTACGCGGAGTACCGCGCCACGAGTCGCAGCGCGGTGCGGAGGTCGCTCTCGCAGGCACGTTCGATCGCGCTGACGACCTGGTCGCCGTCGAGATCGCCGTTGCCCCCCAAGTTCACGTACCTCATTGTTGCTCGGCCGTGTTAACGCCACGTCACAGGGGTCACAGACTTGCGAAACGTCCCCACGCGGTTCAGAACCGCAGCACACCCCAGGTCGCCGGCCGGTGCATGTCCTCGACGCCCTGCGGCGACCAGACCCAGAACTCCAGCGGCTCGCCCTTCACGTAGGCGCCGTCCACCACCGAGTGCGGGTACTCGCAGCGCATCAGGTTCATTCGCCACTCGTCGCCCGGGGCCGGCGGGGTGGTGCGGCCCGCGTTGTACGGCCCGAGGTCGGCCCACGGTACGGCGAGCTCGACCGACCAGCCGTTGTCGGTGTCGGAGGGGTCGTTCAGCGTCCCGTCGACATGCACCGCGGTGCGCAGACCGAGCAGGTTCGTCGGGTCGATCGGTACGCCGCCGTCGACGTACGGCTTCGGCAGCGTCAGCTCCCAGATCGTCCCGAGCGGGTTGATCTCGAACTCGTAGTAGTTCAGCCCGTCCGCGTCCGGATCCAGGAACAGCTCGAAGTTGTTCTCGTGGAACAGCTTGCTGTTGTGTTCGGTCATCGTCGACCAGACGTGCGGCTCCTCGAGCTGCCCGCCGACGTACAGGTACTCGTCGTCGTACATCAGCTTCGCCCGGGTCCGGAAGCGCGGCGTGGGGCCGTCGTGGATCGGGACGAAGTCGGCGGTCCAGGGTGCGGTCTCCCAGGCCGGATCGGTCAGGGTGCCGTCGAGATTCGGCGCGGTGGCGGTCCGGGGGCACTCGTAGACGGGCAGGTCAGGCATCGGCACGCTCCAGCAGTCGGGCGACGAGATTGGCGAGCAGGAAGGTGACAGCGGTCAGCGCCGGCACCACGGCGATGATCCAGGGCGAGTCCAGCTGACCGGTCAGGAAGCCGATCACCACGGCGACCATGAAAGCGATGCCCAGGAACGGGATGAGCTTCGGATGCGGCATCGCGAGCCGGCTGAGCGCGAGGCCGCCGAGCACGACCGCGACCACCACGATCAGCACCAGCAGCGGCAGACCGAACGCACCGCAGTTCGTGGTGTCGCGGAACCGCTCGCAGCCGCGCTCGCTCAGCCACACCAGCGCGATCGTCGCGAACCCGCACAGCAGGCCGACGACCGCCAGGATCAGCGCCGGCGGTAACGGCGGGGCGTCGGACCGCTCCCGCTCGGCCGCCTCGGCCGCCTCCGCTTCGTCGGCGGCCTCCAGCACGGCCTCCAGATCCGCAGGCATCCGGTCGCTGTCGTCCTCCTGGGTCATTGCGGCAGGCTATCGGGCTCCCAGGCTGTGCGCGACGGCATCGCGGACCTCGGCGTCGGTCGGCACGGCGCGGCCCTGTTCGGCGGCGAGATCCGCGAGCGAGGTCATCGTGACGTCGTGCAGACCGCAGCTCGTGAACGTGTGAAACACGCTCAGGTCGGGGTCGACGTTGATCGAGAACCCGTGGCTGGTCACACCGCGCCTGATCCGCATGCCGATCGAGCACAGCTTCCGGCCGTCCTCGGTCCACACCCCGACCAAGCTGCTCGCGCCCGGCGGCGTGTCCCGGCGGACCAGCGGGAACCCGAGCGAGCCGAGCGCGTCGATCAGGCCGTTCTCCAGCCAGCGCACGATGTCCACCGGCCCGCGCTGGTGCAGATCGATGACCAGGTACCCGACCAGCTGCCCCGGCCCGTGGTACGTCGCGAACCCGCCGCGATCGACCTGCACCGTCGGAATCGCCGCGGCCTCCGCCGGCAGGTCGTCGAGCACCGTCCGCGGTCCGTACGTGATCACCGGCGGATGACTCAGCAGGAACAGCCGATCCTCGGCCTTCCCCTCCACCCGCTCCCTCGACCCAGCCCCGCATCTCCTTCGCGGCGACGTCGTACTCCACCTCGCCGAGATCAACCCGCTGCATGCCTTCAGGTTAGGCGCACGGTCCAGCGGGTCAGGCGTACGGTGCGCGGCGCAGGACGTCGTACAGCACGCGGCGGTCGACGAGGCTGCCTTCGGACTCGAGCCAGGTGAGCAGGTCGCGGGCGGCGGACTGCGCGGAGATGCAGGTGACGGGGGTGTTGGACGCGGAGCCTGCGGTGATGCGGCCGGCGGTTGTCGGGTGGATGAGCAGGAAGCCGCGGACCTCGGCGCTGCGCAGCCGGCGGTGCCAGGCCTCGACCGTACTCGCCAGCGCCGACGACGGGCTGTCGATCGGCTGGCCCTCGAGGACGAGCGACCCGTAGGCGTCCAGCGAGTACGTGCCGGGCGGCCCCACCAGCGAGACGATCAGCGCGACGCGGCGGCCGTTGATCAGCATGTGGTCGACGGCGATGCCCTGGAGTTGCGCGCTGTGCACGAGTTTGGCGGCCGGGAGAGCGTTCAGCACCGGGTCGAGGAGGCTCGCCGTACGCCGCTGCAGCAGGACGTCGTACGGCGTCAGCGGTACGGCGAGTGCGTCGTTGACGAGGGGTTCACCGGGACGTCCCCACAGATTGAACTCGTACGTCGCCTGCCGGTCGATCGCCTGATCCAGCACGTGCGCCTTCGACCAGCGCCCGGTGAGAATCCGCACCACCACGAGGCCGATGACGAGGAGCAGGCTGAGCGTGCGCTGGCGGGTGGTCAGGTCCGGGGGTGAGGCCAGGGCGACGCCGAGATAGAGCGCGGCCGTCATCAGCCCGAGCGCCTTCAGCACGCCGCGGCCCGGCACCCGCCGGCTCCAGTGCGGTGGCATCGCGACGAGCAGCATCCCAGCGATGCCGATGCCGAGGAAACCGTCCCAGGCGCTGTCGAAGCCGTCGCTCACGTAGAGGCCGACGAGGAGGGCCGTCCACCCAGCCAGTGCGATCAGCGCGAAGAGGCGCAGGCGGCCGAACGGCGGGGTGGCGTGGATCGGGGCTGCGTCGACAGCGGGCAGCGGGTCCGGCGTGGGCTCGTAGCCGGGCTCGTACGGCTGGTGCTGGTACGGCTGCTCGTACTGGGGCTCGTAGCGGGGTTGGCGCCGCGGCTCTTCGTAGTACGGCTGCTCTGTGTACGGCTGGCGTGTGAAGGGCTGCTGGGTGAAGGGCTGCTGGGTGGCCCAGGGCTGGTCGGTCGACCAGGTGAACGGGTCCGCGGGCTCCGGCTCCGGACGGTGCGGTGGTGTGGTGGTGCGGGGCTCGCCGGGCGGTGCTTCCGCGCGGGCCAGTTGGCGGTCGTACGCGGCGCGCTTCGCCGGGTCGGACAGCGTGGTCCAGGCCTCTTGGACGACGTGGAACAGCGCCGCGTTGCCGCCCTGGTCCGGGTGTACCTGCCGAACGAGTTTGCGGTACGCGGTCTTGATCTCCGCGGTGCTGGCCGTGCGCTCGACGTTCAGCACTTCGTAGTGATCGGCCCCGCTCACCGCACCTCCCGACACACGCCAACGCGACTGAGGGCCAGTCACCGCAGTGACTGACCCTCAGTGGTGGTCGGGCTGACAGGATTTGAACCTGCGACCTCTTCGTCCCGAACGAAGCGCGCTACCAAGCTGCGCCACAGCCCGAATTCGCGAGTAGCTTACATTGCCTCAGCGTCCGAACGAAATCGGGTTGTTTCGGGGCACCAGGGTGAGCAGCGTCGCCTCCGGCCGGCAGGCGAATCTGACCGGCGCGTACGGCGACGTACCGAGGCCGGCGGACACGTGCAGCGCCGCCTGGCGACCGTCGTACCCCCAGGTCGACAGGCCCTTCACGCGGGACGTGTCGAGGTCGCAATTGGTCACTAGGGCGCCGTACAACGGGACGGCCAGCTGGCCGCCGTGCGTGTGGCCGGCGAGGATCAGCGGGTAGCCGTCGCCGACGAAACCGTTCAGCACCCGCTGGTACGGCGCGTGCGTGACGCCGATCGACAGGTCCGCCGACGGGTCGACCTCGCCCGCGACCTCGTCGTACCGGTCGCGCTTGATGTGCGGGTCGTCGGTGCCGGCGAAGTCCAGGCGCAGCCCGTTCACCTTCAGGGTGGCCTTGGCGTTGTTCAGGTCGGTCCAGCCCGCGGAGGTGAACGCGCGGCGCATCTCCTCGTACGGCAGGTCCGGGCCGTGCGGCTTGTGCCGCTGCTTGTGCGCGGGCAGCAGGTACTTGCCCGGGTTCTTGAAATGCGGCTTCCAGTAGTCGTTGGAGCCGAACACGAACACCCCGGGCAGGTCGAGCAGGTCGCCGTACGCGCGCAGCAGCGGGCGGACCGAGTGCTCGCTGGCGATGTTGTCGCCGGTGTTGACGATCAGGTCCGGCTCGAGCGCGGCCAGGTCGTTGACCCAGCGGATCTTCTTGTCCTGCGCGGGCATCAGGTGCAGGTCGGACAGGTGCAGCACCCGCAGCGGCGCCGTCCCCTCGGGCAGCACCGGCACGGTCACCTTGCGCAGGGTGAACCAGCGCACCTCGACACCGGCCGCGTACGCCACGCAGGCAGCGCCCACGGCACCGGTCACCGCGGCGGTTTTCAGGGTCGTACTGGCGATCCCGCGCAAACTCATTGCACCAGCCTGCCACAATCTCTGGTATGTCCAACTCCGGAATGAAGCAGCGCCTGCACGACGACATGACCGCCGCCCTCAAGGCGCGTGACGAGGTGCGCAAGTCGACCCTGCGGATGGCGCTCACCGCGATCACCAAGGCGGAGGTGGCCGGCAAGGAGGCGCGCGAGCTCACCGACAGCGAGATCGTCGACGTGCTCAGCTCCGAGGCGAAGAAGCGCCGCGAGTCCGTGGTCGCCTACCGCGACGCCGGCCGCGCGGAGCTCGCCGACAAGGAACAGGCCGAGGCGGACATCCTGGCCGAGTACCTGCCGGAGCAGCTCAGCGAGGACGAGATCAAGGCCCTGGTCACCGAAACCATCGCCGCCACCGGCGCCGCCGAGCTCGGCCCGCGCGGCATCGGCAAGGTGATGGGCGCCCTCCAGCCCAAGGTCAAGGGCCGCGCCGACGGCGCCGTCGTCTCCGCCGAGGTGAAGCGCCAACTCGGCGCCTGAGCCACGTCGGCGGCGCGCTGACGCCTTCGAACGACCAAGAGGCCTCGTCCGTGGTGGACGAGGCCTCTTGTGGTTCTGCTGTTATCTCCCGCGGCCGCCGCAGTTGGGGTACTTCGGGTTCCAGGGCGGGCAGTTCGGGTTGATGGTGATCGTCGGGGGTTTCGGGGTGTTGGTCGTCCCCGGCTTGTTCGGTTTGGTCGGCTTGTCGGACTGCTTCTTGCTGCCGTTGGAGATGTAGATCGTCACCAGCGACCCGGCCGGCGCGCCGTCGCGCTGCCGCGGGTCGGTGTAAGCCACCGTGCCGGCGGTCTCCTCGGAGTTCACCGTTCCCGAAGCGATCGTGACCTCGAAGCCCGCCTGCCGGAGTCGGTTGGCGGCGTCCTCCGGGCTCATACCGTTGACGAACGGCAGGTCCTTCACGTCGCCGCGCTGCGTCTTGTCCGACGGCGGCACGAACTTCGTCGTCGGGTACTTCGACAACGCCGCCTTCATCGCCGCCTCCCAGATCGGGCCCGCGGTACCCGACCCGGAGGCGTCGTGGATCGGCTTGCCGTTCAGCGTCTGCCCCTGCAGATCCTTGTACGGCGGCGTCGCGTCGGCGACCGTGGCGGCCGCAGCGAGCTTGCTCGAGTACCCGGCGTACCAGACGGCCCTGGCCTCGTTGATGGTTCCGGTCTTACCGGCCAGGTCGCTCTTGCCGAACTTGAGCTTGCTGCCGGTGCCGCCCTGCTCCATGACCTGGTGCAACACCGCGTTGACGCCGTCCGCGACCTCCGGCTCCAGCGCCTGCTTGCACTGAGCGCCGGGGATCTTCAGCGCCTTGCCGTTCGCGTCCTTGACCGAGGTGATCAGCCACGGCTGGCAGTACATGCCGCGCGCGGCGAAGGCGGCGTACGCGTTCGCCAGCTGCAGTGGGGAGATGTTGTCGATGCCCAGCGTCATCGAGGGGACCTGCTGCAGCGGCTCACCGGTCTGGGCCTGGTACAGCCCCAGAGAGCTGGCGATCTTGAAGATCGGGCACAGCCCGGTCCGCTGCGAGAGTTGCAGGAAGTAGGTGTTCGTCGACTTCTGCGCCGCCTCGATCATGGTCGGGATCGGGACGTTCGTCGTCGAGTTCTTCGGGTCGTACTTACCGAGGATCTTGTACGGGCCGCTGCACGTGCTGAACGTCTGGCCCTTCAGGTGGATCGGGCTCGGCGACGGGATCTTGTAGTTGAGCGGGATCCCCTTCTGGATCGCCGCGGCGATCGTGAACGCCTTCATCGTCGAACCGTTCTGCCAACCGCCGAAGCCACCCGGGTAGCTCTTCGGCACGTTGTAGTTGTACGACGTCTGACCGCGCTTGTTGCCGTAGGCCCGGCTCTGGGCCATTGCCTTCACCAGGCCGGTGCCGGGCTCGACGATCGTGATCGCGGCGACGGCCTGGTCGGTCGGCCGGGAGTGGGTGTCGATGGAGCGCTGGGCGTCGGCCTGGATCTTCGGGTCGAGGGACGTGCGGATCGTCAGGCCGGCGGTCTTGACGTAGTTCAGCCGCTCCGCCTTGGTCTTGCCGAAGGCCGGGTTCTCCTCGAGCAGCGACATCACGTACTCGCAGTAGAACGGGTAGGCCCCGTTGCCGCAGCCGAGTTTGTTCGGGCGGACCTTGTTCGGGTCGATCACCGGGGTGCGCAGCGCCGCGTTGGCCTGGGCGACCGAGATGACCTTGAGCTCCAGCATCCGGCGGATGACCACGTCGCGGCGGTCCTTGGCGCGCTTGGCGTTGTTGGTCGGGTCGTAGCCGGTCGGGTTCTTCACCAGGCCGGCCAGCATCGCGGCCTGCGGGAGTGTCAGCTGCGACGCGTTCACCGAGAAGTAGTGCTGCGCGGCGGCCTGGATGCCCCAGGCCCCGTCGCCGAAGTTCGCCAGGTTGAGGTACTTCTCGAGGATCTCGTTCTTCGAGAACTGCTTCTCGACCGCGACCGCGTAGCGCAGCTCGGCGACCTTGCGCTGATAGGTGTCGGCGGTCGCCGCGGCGACCTCCTCCGGCGTTTTCGCCTTCTCCACCAGGCTGATCTTCACGAACTGCTGGGTGATGCTCGAACCGCCCTGCTGCACGGTGCCCGCGGTTTTGTTCTGCAGCAGCGCGCGTAGGGTGCCCTTCGCGTCCAGGGCACCGTGCTCGTAGAAGCGGTCGTCCTCGATCGCGACGATCGCCTTCTGCATGATCGGGGCGACCTGGCTGAGCTTCACCGGGACCCGGTTCTGCTCGGCGATGGTCGCGATCAGGGATCCGTCGGCCGCCAGAATCGTGCTCTTCTGCTTCAGCGGCACCTCGTCGAACTGCTGCGGCAAACCTTGCAGTGTGTCGGAAGTCTTCTCCGTGGTGAAGCCGGCCAGACCGGCGAACGGGATGGCGAGACCGGCGGCCAAGGCCCCCGACAAGACGCTCACTCCGAGGAACAGAACCACAGATTGGACGACTCCCCGGTCGCCCTTCTCCCTGACGCGCATGGTTGTAAAGACTACGGGATGGCCTGATTGGGTTACCGGTGTCGATGTGAGATCGCTCACGCCTGCTGGACAAGTTCATCCGAAAGGACGAGGGCCCGAGCGACAAGCTCGGGCCCTCGTTCCGTCAGGCGGTGCGGTACGGCGTTATGCGGCGTACTGGTGCGCGGTCACCTCGGCCGGCTCCAGGGCCAGGTCGAGCACCTCGCGGACGTCGCTCACCGGGTGCACGGTCAGCTCCGCGAGCACGGCCGCCGGGACATCCTCGAGGTCCGGCTCGTTCCGCTTCGGGATCAGCACCGTGGTCAGTCCGGCGCGGTGCGCGGCGAGCAGCTTCTGCTTCACGCCACCGATCGGGAGCACCCGGCCGGTCAGCGACACCTCACCGGTCATCGCGACCTCCGAGCGGACCGGCTGCCCGGACAGCAGCGACGCCAGCGCCGTCGTCATCGTCACACCCGCAGACGGTCCGTCCTTCGGGACGGCGCCGGCCGGCACGTGGATGTGGGCGTTCCGCTCGGCCAGGTCGCCGACCGGCAGGCCCAGCTCCGCGCCGTGCGAGCGCAGGTACGACAGGGCGATTTGCGCCGACTCCTTCATCACGTCACCGAGCTGTCCGGTCAGCGTGACTCCGGTCGGGCCGGTCTCCTTGTCGGCCAGTGACGCCTCGACGAAGAGCACGTCACCACCCGCACCGGTCACCGCCAGGCCGGTCGCGACGCCCGGAAGCACCGTCCGCTCAGCCGATTCCGGTGTGAACTTCGGCGTCCCCAGGTACTGCTTCAGGTCGGCGGCGCCGATCGTCACCTGGCCGAGTTCCTCGCCCAGGGCAATCTTCGCCGTCACCTTCCGCAGCACCCGCGCGATCGACCGCTCCAGCTGCCGGACGCCGGCCTCCCGGGTGTACTCACCCGCCAGCATCCGCAGCGCCGAGTCGTCGACGGTCACCTCGTCCGCCGTCAGGCCCGCCCGCTCCAGCTGACGCGGGAGCAGGTGGTCACGGGCGATGACAACCTTCTCGTCCTCGGTGTAGCCGTCGAGCTGCACGAGCTCCATCCGGTCCAGCAGCGGCGCCGGGATCGAGTCCAGGACGTTCGCCGTGGCCAGGAAGACCACGTCGGACAGGTCGAGCTCAACCTCCAGGTAGTGGTCCCGGAAGGTGTGGTTCTGCGCCGGGTCGAGGACCTCGAGCAGCGCGGCCGTCGGGTCGCCCCGGTAGTCCGCACCGACCTTGTCGATCTCGTCGAGCAGCACGACCGGGTTCATCGATCCGGCCTCCGTGATCGCACGGACGATCCGGCCCGGCAGCGCACCGACGTACGTGCGCCGGTGACCGCGGATCTCGGCCTCGTCCCGGACACCGCCGAGCGCGACCCGGACGAACTTGCGTCCCATCGCTCGCGCCACGGACTCACCCAGCGAGGTCTTGCCGACACCGGGCGGGCCGACGAGCGCCAGTACGGCGCCACTCCGGCGACCGCCGACGACACCCAGACCACGGTCCGCGCGGCGCCGCCGTACAGCCAGGTACTCGGTGATGCGTTCCTTCACGTCGTCCAGGCCGGCGTGGTCCGCGTCCAGCACGGCCCGCGCCTCACGGATGTCGTAGCTGTCCTCGGTCCGCTCGTTCCACGGCATCTCGAGGACGGTGTCCAGCCAGGTGCGGATCCAGCCGACCTCGGGAGACTGCTCGGCGGTCCGCTCGAGCTTGTCGACCTCGGCGAGCGCGGCCTTACGCACGTGCTCGGGCAGATCGGCCGCCTCGACGCGGGCCCGGTAGTCCTCTTCCTCGGACTCGGCCTTGCCGTCCAGCTCGGCCAGCTCCTTGCGGATCGCGGCCATCTGCTGGCGCAGCAGGAACTCGCGCTGCTGCTTCTCCATGCCCTCCTGGACGTCCTTCTGGATCGTCTCGGAGACCTCGAGCTCGGCGAGGTGGTCCTTCACCCAGCCGATCAGCTTCTCCAGCCGCTCGGAGACGTTGGCGTTCTCCAGCAGCTCGGACTTCTGCTCGTTGCTCAGGTACGACGCGTAGCCGGCGAGGTCCGAAAGCTCCGCCGGGTCGGTCACCTGCTTCACCGAGTCGATGACCTGCCAGGCACCGCGCCGCTCGAGCACGGAGGTGGTCAGGGTCTTGTACTCGCGGGCCAGTTCGGCGGAGCGGCTGTCGGTGATCTCGTGCATCGCCGTCGCGCTCACCCAGAGCGCCGCACCCGGACCGGTGGTCCCGGCGCCGATCCGGACCCGCTGGGCCCCGCGGATCACGGCCGCCTGGGCACCGCCCGGCAGTCGGCCGATCTGCTCGATCTCACCGAGCGTTCCGGCCTTGGCATATTTCCCGTCCAGTCGCGGCACCAGCAGGACCTGGTCCTGGCCGGCGGCCTGCGCGGCGTCGATGGCCGCCCGGGCCTCGCTGTCGGCGAGTCGGACCGGCACGACCATCCCCGGCAGGACGACGACGTCGTCGAGCGGCAGAACAGGAAGATTCAACGTATCGGTCACGCTGTCACACCCTTTTCAAGATTGAGTCTGACAGGCTCAACCACGGATGTAAGTACGTAATTCCCGCCGCGTGAGGCGTTCGCTCACGGTGAAAACCGGATCAGGCCGTGAGTAGTTCACCGATCTGGCGTAGACCGGTCAGGTCGTGCACGTCGTCTGCCAGCGCCGGGATCTCGACGGTCCGTAGCGTGCGGTGACCGCGGCGGAAGCGGTCCGCCCGCTTGTGTTCGCCGACCACCTGCTGCATCCGGTCCGCGTGCAACCGCAGTACGGCGGCCGTCAGCGGCGACTTGCCCGCTTCCTCGAGCTTCTCGGCCGCGGCCAGCGACCGTTCCGCCGACAGTTCGGAGGCCTGCGAGTTCGTCACCCGGTTCAGCACGACGCCGGCCAGCGGCATTCCCTCCGCCCGCAGCCGCTCGGTGAAGTACGACGCCTCGCGCAGTGCGTCGTTCTGCGGGGCCGCCACGACGAGGAACGCGGTGTGCGGCTCCCGGAGCAGCGCAACCGTCTGCTCGGCCCGCTGCCGGAACCCGCCGAACAACGTGTCGAACGCGGCCACGAACGTCTGTACGTCGGTCAGCACCTGGGCGCCGAGCACCTTGTTCATGATCGACATCGCCATGTTCACTCCCGCCGACATCAGCCGGAACGGGCCGCGCGCGGGCGCCAGCAGCAACCTGAGGAACCGGCCCTCGAGCAACGACGCCAACCGCTCCGGGGCATCCAGGAAGTCCAGTGCGGACCGCGACGGCGGGGTGTCGACGACGATCAGGTCCCAGTCGCCGGTCCGCTCGGCCTGCTTGTGCAGTTGGCCGAGCTTCTCCATCGCCATGTACTCCTGGGTACCCGCGAACGACGAGGAAAGCGCTTGATAAAAGGGATTCGCGAGAATCTGCTCGGCCTTCTCCGGCGTCGCGTGCTGCAGGACGACGTCGTCGAACGTCCGCTTCATGTCCAGCATCATCGCGTCCAGCCGGCCGCCGTTCGCAGCGTGGACGTCGGCCACCGCGCGCGGCGTGTTGTCCAACTCGACCAGGCCGAGCGACTGGGCCAGCCGACGTGCGGGGTCGATCGTCAGTACGACGACCTTCCGTCCGCGCTCCGCCGCGCGCAGACCGAGCGCGGCGGCCGTGGTGGTCTTGCCGACGCCGCCCGCGCCGCAGGTCACCACGATGCGGGTCGTGGGGTCGTCGATCAAGGCGTCCAGATCCAGGGCGGTCATCCGCGGAACTCCTCGGCCAGGTCGAACAGGGCGCCCTGGTCGATACCGTCCGGCTGCAAGGCCAATTCGCTCACCTGCTTGCCCAGGGCATCGATCCGGTCGCGGTTCTCGCGTTCCAGCCCGACCCGGATGGCGTGGTCACGGGCCTCGGTCGCCAAGGTCTTGACCAGGTTGTCCTTGATCGTCAGCCCGGCCGCCCGCAACCCCTTGGTGAGTTCCGCGGCCGGCAGTTCTTCCTTCACCGCCAGGGCGAGCGCGTCGTCGTCGAGCGGGCTGTTGCGGACCATGTTCACCACGATCGATCCGATCCGCAGGTCCAGCGCCTCGAGTTGCTCGCACGCGTCCAGCGTTTCCTGGACCGGCATCTCCTCGAGCAACGTGACCAGGTGGATCCGGGTGACGTCCGAGCGCAACATGCCCATGATCGCGTCCGCCTGGTTGCGGATCGGGCCGACCTTCGCCAGGCCGGCCACTTCGTGGTTCACGTTCAGGAACGGCGCGATCCGTCCGGTCGGCGGGGCGTCCAGCACCACCGCGTCGTACGCGAGCTTGCCGTGCACCTTGCGGCGGGTCGCCTCGTACACCTTGCCGGTGAGCAGCACGTCCCGCAGCCCGGGGGCGATCGTGGTGACGAAGTCGATCGCGCCGACCTTCTCCAGCGCCTTTCCGGCGCGGCCGAGGTGGTAGTACATGTCCAGGTACTCGAGCAGCGCGGCCTCGGCGTCGACGGCCAGCGCGAACACCTCGCCGCCACCGGGACCGTGTGCGATGCGGCGTTCGGAGTACGGCAGCGGCGGTACGTCGAACAGTTGGGCGAGGCCCTGCCGGCCCTCGACCTCGACGAGCAGGACCCGCTTGCCCTCCTCGGCCAGCGCCAGCGCCATCGCGGCCGCGACCGTGGTCTTCCCGGTGCCGCCCTTGCCGGTCACCACGTGCAGTCGCGCCATGGATCCAGGGTAGGACGTGGGCCACACCACACCGTCCGGGACCACAGTGTCCGTCGCCGGGGCGATGGTGGGGGCACGGTCTCGGTACAGTCCCCCTCATGAAGAAGTTCGAGTACTTCACCGCGCCGCTGCTGGTCCACTCGACCAAGGAGATCCTGGACAACTTCGGCCAGGACGGCTGGGAGCTGGTCCAGGTCGTCCCGGGCATGAACCCGGAGAACCTGGTCGCGTACTTCAAGCGGGAGATCGAGGAGAAATGAGCCACCCCGAGGAGAAGCTGGCCGAGCTCGGCCTGAAACTGCCCGAGGTGGCCAAGCCGGTCGCCGCGTACGTCCCGGCGCTGCGCACCGGCAACCTGGTCTACACCTCCGGGCAGCTGCCGCTGCGCGAGGGCGCGCTGATCGCCACCGGAAAGGTCGGTGCCGCGGTCACGCCCGAGGTCGCCGCCGAGTGCGCCCAGCAGTGCGCGCTGAACGCCCTCGCCGCGGTCAAGGCGGAGATCGGCGACCTGGCCTCGGTGCAGCGGATCGTGAAGGCGGTCGCGTTCATCGCCTCCACGCCCGACTTCACCGGTCAGCCGCAGGTCGCCAACGGGGCCTCCGAGCTGTTCGGCCAGGTCTTCGGCGACGCCGGGCAGCACGCCCGCAGCGCGGTCGGCGTACCGGTCCTGCCGCTCGACGCACCGGTCGAGATCGAGCTGATCGTCGAGGTCGGCTGATCCGCTCCCGCACGAACCCGGGGTCGGCCGGTCATGCGTGACCTGAGTTCCCAGTTGCTGACCGGCCGGCTGGCCGAGGTCGCCCTCGACTACGCGCGCGGGCTGCGCACGCCTGCCGACCCGCGCCCCGCCTCGACGGTGATCCTGCTGCGGGACGGCTCGGCGGGACCCGAGGTGTACCTGCTGCGGCGGCAGCAGACGATGGCGTTCGCGGCCGGTATGACGGTGTTCCCGGGCGGGCGCGTCGACGCGACCGACGCCACGGTCGCCGACTCCTGGTCCGGGCCGGCACCGGAGTGGTTCGGTGAGCGTCTCGGCTGCTCTGCCGAGACCGCCGCCGCGTACGTCGCCGCCGCGGTTCGGGAGACGTTCGAGGAGTCCGGCGTGCTGCTGGCAGGACCGTCCGCGGACTCGGTGGTGGACGACACCACCGGCGCGGACTGGGAGGCCGATCGGGTCGCGCTCGAGTCCCGCGAGCTCGGGTTCTCGGAGTTCCTGCACCGGCGCGGGCTCGTCCTCCGCGCGGACCTGCTCGGGCCGTGGGCGCACTGGATCACCCCGGAGTTCGAGCCGAAGCGGTACGACACCGCCTTCTTCGTCGCCGCGCTGCCGGCCGGCCAGGTCACGCGCGACGTCACGAGCGAGTCCGACCAGGTCACCTGGATCCGCCCGGCCGACGCGGTCGCGGCCGTCGACGCAGGGCAGGTGCTGATGCTGCCACCGACGTACGTCTGCTGCGATGAGCTCGCGGCGTACGACGAGGTCGCGGCAATCCTGGACGCGGCCGGCGAGCGGACGATCCGTACGATCCTGCCGACCGTGCGCATCGACGGCGACCGTGCCTATCTGGAGACCACATGAACGTCACCGAACTCGCCACGTTGGTCCGGGCCGACAACCCCGGCCCGATGACGCTGGACGGCACCAACACCTGGATCCTGCGCGCGCCGGACGCGGAGCGGTCCGTGGTCGTCGATCCCGGTCCGCTGCTCGAGGACCACCTGAACGCCGTACTGGACGCGGCCGGAGCGGTGGCCGTCGTGCTGCTGACGCACAAGCACCCCGACCACTCCGAGGGCGCCGCGTGGTTCGCCAACCGGGCCGGGTGCGGTGTCCGCGCGGTCGATCCCGGGTTTCGGATCCCGACCGACCACGCGCACGGGCTGGCCGAGGGTGACGTGATCACGGTCGACGGCCTCCGCGTCGAGGTCCTCCCGACGCCCGGCCACACGCTCGACTCGGTCTGCTTCTGGCTGCCCCAGGACGGTTCGCTCCTCACCGGCGACACGGTGCTCGGCCGCGGTACGTCGGTGGTCGCGCACCCGGACGGTGCCCTCGGCTCCTACCTCGAGTCGCTCGAACGCCTCCGCGCCTTCGCGAACTCACCGGCCGGCGTAGCCCGTCTGCTTCCCGGCCACGGCCCGGTCGTCACCGACCCCGCCGGCGTACTGACCTACTACCTCGAACACCGCGGCGAACGCCTCGACCAGGTCCGAGCCGCCCTCGCCGAAGGCCACGCCACCGCCGACGCCGTCGTCGAACACGTCTACGCCGACGTGGACCAATCCCTCTGGCCTGCCGCCAAACGCTCCGTCCAGGCCCAACTGGACTACCTGAACAACAGCTGACGCCGCGGTACGCAGGCCCGCAGGCGTGGGGGGTTGCCCATTCAAGTGGAGGGTTGCCCATTGAAAATTCGAGTGGGCAACCCTCCAGTTGAGGGGTTGCCCACTGAAGTGGAGGGTTCGCAGTTATCCACAGGTAGCGGGGTGAGCGGCGGCGCGAGATGGCCTGCGCGGTTGATGCTTGACGGGTGAACCCAAAGTTGAAGGTGCTCGCGGCGACGCAAGGCGGCGTGTTCGGCCGCGCGCAGGCGGCGGAGTGCGGCTACACGCTCGGACAGATCCACGACCGGATCAAGGACGGTCGCTGGGTACGGATCCGCCACGGCCAGTACGCCGAGGCCCTCGACCTAGGCTCACTGACACCATGGGACCGGACCTCGCTGCAGCACCGCCGCCTGGTCCACGCGGTTCTGAACGGCACACGTCAGGGAGCGGTTGCCGTCAGCCACCAGTCGGCTCTCGCGCTTCACGGCGTACCGGTTTGGGGCGCCGATCTGGCCGAAGTTCACCTCACGCGGTTGGACAGTCACCGCGGCGGCCGGATCGCCGGCGTGCGGCACCACCGCGGCCGGATCAGCGACGTCGACCTGACCACGGTCGACGGTCTTCCCCTGACGACCGTCCCACGGGCGCTGTTCGAGATGGCCTGTACGTCGTCGTTCGAGGCGGCGGTCGTCAGCGCGGACGCCGTACGCCGTCATCACCCGAACGTCGCGGACGAGCTGCAGCGGTTGCGCGACGTGACCGAGTTCTGGCCGGGCAGTGCGACTGCGAGAGCGGCGCTCGATTTCAGCAACCCGCTGGCGGAGTCCGTCGGTGAATCGCGGTTCCGGGTGTTGCTGCACACCTACGGCATGCCGAGTCCGGTGCTGCAGGTCGTCTTCACCGACGCCGACGGGTTTGTCGCGCGCGTCGATTTCTATTTCCCCGAGTGCCGGACCGTCGCTGAATTCGACGGTTTGGTGAAGTACGACAGCGGTGCACGGGAGACGCTGATTCAGGAGAAGTTACGCGAGGACCGGCTTCGCGACCTCGGCCTGCAAGTCATCCGCATCAGATGGGCCGAACTGGCCCATCCCGAACGCCTGATCGCCCGCCTCCACGCCGCCTTCGCCCGCGCTCAGGCCGCGTGACACCCGCCTCGCCCTCGCCCGTACGCAGCTGCGTGATCCCGATGCCCCGTCCTTCGCCACGCCCCGCAGCGTGTCTCCGCGCGTTGCTGCCTGATCTCGCCGACGGCACCTGTTCGCTCGACACACGGCCCCCGCGCCTGGGTTGCCCATTCAGATGGAGGGTTGCCCACTGAAATTTTGAATGGGCAACCCTCTACTTCAGAGGTTGCCCGTCGAAGTGGAGGGTTCGCCCGGGCGTTCGCGGCGCTCGATGCCACCCGGGTAGGCCGCTCGGTTCGCCCGCGCCCGGGCCGCCTGATCCCGTGCCCAGGCCGCGTGACCCCGCGCGTGGGCCGCGTGATCCGCGCGTGGGCCGCCTGATCCCGTGCCCAGGGTGCCCGATCCGGTGCCCGGGTCGCGTGATCCCGCGGGTGGGTTGCCCATTCAAGTGGAGGGTTGCCTACTGGAATTTTGAATGGGCAACCCTCCACTTGAGGGGTTGCCCACTGGAGTGGAGGGTTCGCCCGTCGGGGCCGAGGGCAGTGGCCACACGTCCGGCCGGCGAGGGGCGTGCACCGCTCCGCGCCGCCCGTCGCCAGGTACTGCGGTACGTCGTGTACCGCGCCGCACCCCTGTTTGCCGCGGGGTGCTGCGGTACGACGTTTGCCGCGGGGTGCTGCGGTACGACGTGCGCGCGGGCCTGCGGTACGACGTGCCGCGGGGGGCGGGTGTGAGATGGGACGAGGGTGGTTAGCGGGCGCGGCGTTGGAGGCGGTCTACGTCAAGGAGGACGACCGAGCGGGGCTCGAGGCGTACCCAGCCGCGGGAGGCGAAGTCGGCGAGGGCCTTGTTGACGGTTTCGCGGGAGGCGCCGACCAGTTGGGCGAGCTCCTCCTGGGTGAGGTCGTGGTGGACGTGGACGCCGTCGTCGGCGGTGCGGCCGAAGCGGCTGGCCAGGTCCAGGAGGGCCTTGGCGACTCGGCCCGGTACGTCGGAGAACACCAGGTCGGCGACCACGTCGGAGACCTTGCGGAGCCGGGAGGCCAGCTGCAGGAGCAGGCCGCGGGCGACTGCGGGGCGGCCGTCGAGCCAGCGGAGCAGCTCGTCGTGGGTGAGCGACATCAGCGAGGCGTCGGTGACGGCGGTGACGGTCGCGGACCGCGGGCCCGGGTCGAACAGCGACAGCTCGCCGAACATCTGCCCCGGCCCGAGCACGGCGATCAGGTTCTCCCGGCCGTCGGCGGAGGTGCGGCCCAGCTTGACCTTGCCCTCGACCACGATGAACAGCCGGTCACCGGAATCGCCCTCGTGGAACAGCACCTGGCCGCGGCGCAGCCGGCTCTCCGTCATCGACGCGGCCAGCGCGTCGGCCGCCTCGTCGTCGAGCTGACTGAACAGCGGTGCCTGTCGGAGCACTGCGGCATCCACTTCTGGGCCTCCTAGGACCTTCGACCACGACTCCGGACGTGGGATCCGCCACGTCCGTCGACCGATATGTGTACACCCGGTCGCCCCAAAACCGTAGCCCCTCGGGTGTCGGCACCGCCACGTAGCCCTGCCGGACGCGCCGGAGCGGGCCTCGGGCGGCGTCCGGTACGGACCGGTTACCCAGGTCACGGGCGACCCGGGAGTGTCGGCGGGCGGACGTAGGCTGGCCTTCATGCCGACCCAGCGTGCCGAGGCGCCCGCCTCCGTCGATCCAGCCGTCCAGGTCCCGCTGAAGCTGCCCCGGAAGGCCCCGGTGTTCGCCGACGAGACCCATACCCAGCTGGTCCGACGGGCCCGGAAGATGCACCGGGTGCTGACCGAGACCTACCCGGACGCGCACTGCGAGCTGGACTTCACCAACCCGCTCGAGTTGCTGGTGGCCACCATCCTGTCCGCGCAGACCACCGACGTCACGGTGAACAAGGTGACCCCGACCCTGTTCGCGAAGTACCCGACTGCGCGGGCGTACGCCGAGGCCGACCGGGAGGAGCTGGAGGCGATCCTGAAGCCGACCGGCTTCTTCCGGGCCAAGACGAACAGTGTGATCAAGCTCGGCCAGGCGCTCGTCGACGAGTACGACGGCGTCGTGCCGAACAAGCTCGAGGAGCTGGTCAAGCTGCCCGGCACCGGCCGGAAGACCGCCAACGTGGTGCTCGGCAACGCCTTCGGCATCCCCGGGATCACCGTCGACACGCACTTCGGCCGCCTGGTCCGCCGGTTCGGCTGGACGACCGAGGAGGACCCGGTCAAGGTCGAGCACATCATCGGCGAGCTGTTCCCGAAGAAGGACTGGACGATGCTGTCGCACCGGCTGATCTTCCACGGCCGCCGCCGGTGCCACGCGAAGAAGCCGGCCTGCGGCGCCTGCCCCGTCGCCCAGTGGTGCCCGTCGTACGGGACCGGTCCGACGGATCCGGAGGTCGCGGCGAAGCTGGTGAAGGCGCCCGCGTGAGATCTGGTACGCCGCTGCGCCGCCTGCGACCGCTCCGCGCCGGAGCCGTTGCGTTGGTGCTGTCGGCGACACTGGCCGCGTGTGGAACGGACCGGCCGGATGACAGCGCCCCAGGCGGCGGTACGCCGTCGTCCGCCCGGAGTGCCGTGGCGGGCGCGGACCAGCTCGAGGCCTGCCCCGCGACGCCGTCGAAGCCGCCGGTCGGTGACGGGCTGCCCGACGTCAGCCTGCCGTGTCTCGGCAACGGCCCCGACATCCGGCTCGCGGACCTGCGCGGGCCGCTGGTCGTCAACGTCTGGGCGCAGTGGTGCGGTCCGTGCCGCGACGAGGCGCCGTACCTGGCTCAGCTCGCGAAGTCGGGCAAGGTGAGCATGCTCGGTATCGACTACGACGACCCGCGGCCGGAGATCGCGGCCGAGTTCGCGCAGACGGAAGGCCTGGCGTACCCGCATGTCGTCGACCGGGAGAAGGCGGTCCGGGCAGCGCTGAAGATCGCCGGCCCGCCGCTGACCGCTTTCGTCGACGCCGACGGCAAGGTCGTGCACATCCACCGTGGTGTCCTGACGTCCCAGCAACAGCTCGACCAATTGGTCAAGGACAAGCTGGGGGTGACGCCATGATCTTCGCCGATGTCGGGATCCCGGACTGGCTGCAGCCGCTGGCGAAGGCCTCCGCGGACGTGGATCCGAAGGTCCTGTCCAAGTTCCTGCCGCCGGACGACCCCTCGGTGCGCAAGTCCGCCGTGCTCATCCTGCTTGCCGACGGCAACGACGGTCCGGAGGTGCTGCTCACCGAGCGCGCCTGGACGCTGCGCAAACACGCCGGTCAAATGGCCTTTCCGGGCGGTGGCGTGGATCCCGAGGACGGCACCGGCGAGAGCGGCCTGGTCCGGACGGCGCTGCGCGAGGCCGAGGAGGAAACCGGACTGGATCCGGCCGGCGTCGTCCCGTTCGGGATCTGGCCAGCGCTCTGGGTGCCGGTGAGCAACTTCGGCGTGTCGCCGGTGCTGGCCTGGTGGCGGGAGCCGTCACCGGTCGCGGTGGTCGACCCGGCCGAGGTCGCGTCCGTGCACGAGGTGCCGCTGAGCGCGCTCGCCGACCCGGCGAACCGGATCAGCTGCCTGCATCCGAGCGGTTTCACCGGCCCGGCGTTCACCGTCGGTGACCTCTACATCTGGGGGTTCACGGCCGGTCTGCTGGACAAATTGCTGCAGCTCGGCGGTTGGTACCGCGACTGGGACCCCTCGCACGTCGTACCGTTGCCCGACCGGCTGGTCGAAGCGGCCTGGCGGAGCGAAGGGCGACGGCCTGCGGACGTTCGCCGGATGACAGCGATCGAGCACGACCTCGGCCATGCGCAAGGTCCCGAGCCGGAAGGTGCGGAGTGAGCAACCTCGACTGGGCGTTGCTGATCATCACCGGGCTGGTGGCGATCTCGGGATACATCGAGGGATTCGTGCTGGGCGCCTGTGCCACCGTCGGCCTGCTCGCCGGAGCGGCGCTGGGCGTCTGGGGCGTGCCGAAGGTCCTGGACAACTTCTCGCCGAGCGTGTCGGTGTCGTTCGCGGCCCTGGTGCTGGTCGTCCTGCTCGCCTCGATCGGGCGGACGCTCGGAGCGATCGTGGGCTCCAGGGTCCGCAACCGGCTGTCCTGGAAACCGATCCGGTTCCTGGACGCCCTCGGTGGCGCGGCGCTGGCCGCCGCGTCGGTGCTGATCGTCGCCTGGGTGCTCGGTGTCGCGGTGAGCGGCGCGCGGATCCCGGAAGTGACGTCGGCGGTGCGCGGTTCGCAGGTCCTGGCGAAGACCGACGCGGTGCTGCCGAGCAGCGCGGACCGCGCGCTGCAGTCGTTCAACGACGTCGTGAACACGGACCTGTTCCCGCGCTTCCTGGACCCGTTCGTCCCGGAGCGCATCCGCGAGACCCAGCCGCCGGACAGTGCGATCGCCCGCCAGCAGTCGGTGCGGAACGCATACAGCCGGATCGCCAAGGTGACCGGCGTCGCGAGTTGCTCCCGCGGTCTCGAGGGCAGCGGGTTCGTCTACGCGCCGAAGCGGGTGATGACGAACGCGCACGTCGTCGCTGGCGTCAGCAAACCGCAGGTCGAGGTGAACGGGAAGAAGTACGACGCCCGCGTGGTCGTGTTCGACCCGGAGACCGACATCGCGGTGCTCTACGTGCCGAACCTCAGCGACTCGGTGCAGCCGCTCGCGTTCGACTTCACCGGTAAGGCCGACGACCCGGCGGTCGTGCTCGGCTACCCGGAGAACGGCCCGTTCGACGCCGAGGCGGCCCGGATCCGCTCCGAGGAACGCCTGCGCGGCCCCGACATCTACGGTGACAAGACCGTCACCCGCGAAGCGTTCTCGATCTGGGCCTCGGTCCGCCCGGGCAACTCCGGCGGTCCGCTGCTGTCCGCAAAGGGTGTCGTGTACGGCGTCGTCTTCGCCGCGTCCGTCGAGGACAACCGCACCGGCTACGTCCTGACCGCCGAGCAGGTCGCCGACGACGCCAAGGCCGGCGCCAACGCGACCCAAGAGGTGTCCACCCAGACCTGCACCTGATGCAACACAATCCGCCGGACACCGCATCTAAGTGGTGTGACGGTGAGTTCGCTGGACGACGTGGTGCGGTCGACCGAACGTCGTCTGCTGCGCCTGGGGCTGATGCTGTCCGGGAGCCGGCACACCGCTGAGGACCTGGTCCAGAGCGTGCTGGCCCGCGCGCACCGGCAGTGGGATCGGATTGGCGGACTCGAGTATCCCGAGGCGTACCTGCGGACCATGGTGGTCAACGAGTACCTCGGGTGGCGCCGGCTGCTGATGAACCGCGAAGTACCGCTGGCCGAGCCGATCGAGCGTCCGGCGTACGACGACCTCGGCTCCCGGCAGGCGCAACGCGACGCGACCTGGCGACTGCTGGCCCGGCTGCCGCGCAAGCAGCGCGCGGTACTGGTGCTGCGCTACTACGAGGACCTCCCGGACCAGGAGATCGCCGCGATTCTGGGGGTCGCCCCGGTCACTGTCCGTACGAACGCGGCCCGGGCACTGGCGACCCTGCGGGACCAGTTGTCCGCCGAGGAGACGAGCTGACATGCCCAAGCTGACCGACGACGAACTCGGCGAACTGCTCCGTGAGACCTTCGCCGACCACGAGCACCTGCTCGACGACTCCTTCGAGCCGGCCGGCCGCCGCGGGCGGCTGCCGATCCTGCTGGCCGCGGCGGCCGTCCTGGCGATCCTCGGCGGCGTCCTGTACGGCGTCGGTCGCGCCGAGCCGGACCCGCCGGTCGCGACACCCGCTGTGTCCGAGCACGGCGAGATCTGGGGTGCCGCCGTCGCCGCGATCACGCGATCCGTCGACCCCGCCGGTAGCTGGCAAGTGATCCACGTGATCGGTCAGTACGCCGACGGGTCCGATGTGATGACGAAGTCGGCCGCGGCGCGGCCGGTGACGTTCTCGGCGGCCGACAAGGCGGGGATCGAGCGTGCAGTCGGTTCAGTGGCTCCGGTCGACTGGAGTGCGCCCGACGAGGTGTGCACCGGAGCCCAAGTCTCGACCGTCGTCCTCGGCCCTGTGGTCGACAAGGCGGGCCACAAGGAGGTCGCGACCAGCATTCGCTACCACTGCGGTCGCGGGAAGGTCCTGACCTATCGGCTCGAGAAGACCGCGGACGGCTGGCGGGTCGACGGCACGGTGGGCGCCGTCTCGAGCGTCATGCCGGCCGGCGGATGCCCGTTGACCAATCCAGAATCAGGCTGTTGAACAGGTCGGGAGCTTCCTCGTGCGGGAAGTGGCCGGCCGGGGTGATGACCTCGTGGCGCAGCGGTCCCGTGACCAGGTCCGGGGGCGTGGTTGCGGTGGGAGACACCGCCGGGTCCTGCGCTCCGTGGACTTGCAGGACGGGGACAGTGATCGGGGCGCGCATCCTCGCGGAGTACCTGCGGCCGTCGGGGCGGAGCCGGGAGCGGGCGAACCAGCGGTGGTACTCGAGCGCGCAGTGCGGTGCCGGCCAGACCTGAAGCGCGGCGCGGTAGCGGCGTGAGGCCTCCGCGTCGGGGAACGCGCCACCGGGCGCGGCCCAGGCCCGCAGCAGGCGCTCGATGTGGATCCCGTCCTGGGCGAGCAGCCGCCGCTCGGGCAGTACCGGCAGCTGGAAGAACGCGCTCCGCGTCAACGCCTTCAGCTGTCCGGACCGGGTGAGCAGCAGCGGATGCGGCGCCGACACAGCGGCCAAACCACGGACCTGTCGCGGCGTCAGTACGGCGGCGGACCACCCGACGAACCCGCCCCAACCGTGCCCGACGAGTACGGCGTCCGTGGCGCCGAGCGATCGGATCACCCCGGACACGTCGGCGGCGGCCGTGTACGGGTCGTAGCCGCGCGGCGTCTTGTCGGAGGCGCCGTACCCGCGCAGATCCATCGCGACGGCGCGATACCCGGCGGCGGCGACCACCGGCAGTTGGTGCCGCCAGGCCCACCAGAACTCGGGGAAGCCGTGCAGGAACAGGACGAGCGGATCGTCCGTCGCGCCACACTCCGCGACGTGGAACCGGGCCCCGTTGGCCGCGATCAGCGAGTGCGACCAGGGGCCGTCGACCAGCAGGTCGACGACGCCCGCGGGACTCAGCGCCGTACGCCTGGCTCAGGCAGGGCCGGGTGGTCCTCAGGCCCCTTGCCGATGGCCTTCAACGCCTCGACCGACTCCTTCGCACTGTCGATCGTGCGCTGCGGGCCCTTCGCACTCTTCAGTGCGCGCATTCCGATCAGCGCCAGGACGGCGGCGATCAGCAGGAACGCACCGGCCACGATCAGGAACGCGATCGCGGGGTGCAAGCCGGCCGCGGTCAGTCCGTACGCCGCCGCGATACACAGCAGGATGACCGCGAGCAACACCAGGAATCCGGCCGCCGCGAACATCCCGGCGCCGGTGCCGGCCGCGACGGCGGTCTTCTTCAGCTCGGTCTTGGCGAGCTCGATCTCGCTGCGGACGAGGTTGGACAGCTCCTTGCTGGCGTTGGCGACCAGCTGACCGACCGTGGGCTCCTCCCCGTTCTGCCCCATCGACATCGCAACTCCTTCCGACCACAAGTCCGTGGGCCCGACACTACCGTCAGGACCACCGGTCATTCGGCGTACGCGCGGTTTCGGCGAGCCAGCAGCAGGGTGGCGATCAGTGCGGCCGCGACCGAGCCGAGCAGAACGGCGGCCTTCGCGCGCTCGACCTGCGCGGCGTCCGCACCGAACGCGAGCTGCGCGATCAGCAGCGCCACCGTGAACCCGATCCCGGCCAGCACCGACACCGCGGCCACATCGCGCCAGGCCAGGTCGGAGTTCAGCTCGGCGCGGGTGAAGCGCGCGGTCAGCCACGATCCGCCGAACACCCCGATCGCCTTCCCGGCCAGCAGTCCGGCGACCACCCCGATCGCGACCGGGTCGGTCAGCAAGTGCCGTACGGCGCTGCCGCTCAACGTCACGCCCGCGGCGAACAGCGCGAAGAACGGGACGGCGACGCCCGCGGACCACGGGCGGAGACGATGCTCGATCCGCTCCGCCGGCGGGTGCTTCTCACCGGCGTCGGCGACCACGCGGGTGACCAGGCCGAGTGCGACACCGGCGATCGTGGCGTGGATCCCGGACTCGTGCATGAACCACCAGGTGGCGATCGCGATCGGGACGTACAGGAACGGCGTCCGGACGCGGCGGCGCTGCAGGACGTAGGTGAGGCCGATCAGGGCGATCGCGGCGAGCAGCGGGACCAGGTGGAAGCCGTGCGAGAAGAACACCGCGATGACCAGGATCGCGCCGAAGTCGTCGACCACCGCCAGTGTCAGCAGGAAGGCTCGGAGTGCGCTGGGCAGCGACGAGCCGACGATCGCGAGGACGGCGAGCGCGAAGGCGATGTCGGTCGCCGTCGGTATCGCCCAGCCTTCCGTCCGTCCGCTCGGCGCGGTCAGGTTGACGGCGAGGTAGATGATTGCCGGGAGCACCATTCCGGCGATCGCGGCGACCACCGGGACGACTGCTTCGTTGAGTTTGGACAGGGTGCCGACCAGCAGCTCGCGTTTGAGCTCGACTCCGGCCAGATAGAAGAACAACGTCAATGCGCCGTCGGACGCCCAGGCTTCCACGGTGAGCGGACCTACCTGGAGCTCGCTGAGGTGCCGATAGGCGTCTTGCCACGGCGAGTTCGCCCAGACGAGGGCGACTACAGTGGCCGCGAGCAACAACAGCCCGCCCGTCGTCTCGGTCCGAAGCGTGTCGGCGAGGAACGCACGCTCGGGGCCGAGGACCCGCGGGAAGGCGCGTTTGCGGGCAGGCGTACCGGATTGGGTCATGAACTGGCCCTTTGCTGTTTCGGGATCGGTCGGACGATTGCCGACCAGGCTTCCCGGCGCACCGCGGCCAGTTTACCGGGCGGGTGGTTGCCGGGCCCGGTTTCACGAGCCCGCGGCTGAGACATCGGTTGCCCGGAATGGCGATTGTGCGGCAGGGTTGGGCGCGGTGTGCCGGGAAGTCTGGTCGGCGATCCCGTACCTCGTGCCGGGGTCCGGGCGAATCGTCGATGTCCTGGAGGGGCTGTGCACCGTCAGAACTGTGTGAGAGTCGTCACCGCCCGGCACCGGCCCGGCGTAGGCTGCAAGCGTGCACGGAGAACAGATGGCCGAGGACTTCCCGGTCGTGAGCCTGGACGACGACGCGCTCGAGGCGGCCCGGATGCTGGCCGCGCGGCGGTTGCCCGGTCTGATCGTGACGAAGCCCGACGGTTCGCCGTACGCCGTGCTGCCGGCGTCGCAGGTCGTCCGTTTTCTGGTGCCGAGCTACGTGCAGGACGACCCGTCGCTGGCCCGGGTGATCGACGAACCGCTCGCCGACAAAGTGGCCGACCGGCTGAGCGGCGTGAAGGTCCGGCAGTTGCTCCCCGACGAGCCCCGGGAGATTCCGGTGGTCGAGGCCGACGACACCGTGCTGGAAATCGCCGCGATCATGGCGCGGCTGCGCTGCCCCTTGGTCGCCGTACTCCGCGAGGGTCGGATCGTGGGAGCGATCACCGCCTCCCGGCTGCTGGAGCTCGCCGTGCCGCAGTGAAGCCGGCCGACCGCCGTGCCGTCACGAGTCGCAGGGTGGGCCGATGACGATCATCGCGGTAGCTGTTTTCGTGGTCGCGTACGTACTGATCGCGACCGAGTGGACGCACAAGCTGTTCGCCGCGCTCGGTGGGGCGGGAGTGCTGCTCGCGCTGGGGGTGACCGACGCGGAACATGCGTTCTACTCGTCGGAGACCGGCATCGACTGGGATGTCATCTTTCTGTTGCTCGGGATGATGGTGATCGTCGGCATCCTCCGGCGCACCGGCGTCTTCGAGTACGTCGCGATTTGGGCGGCCAAGCGGGCCAAGGGCTCACCGTTGCGGGTGATGATTCTGCTGACGCTGATCACCGCGGCCGCGTCGGCGTTCCTCGACAACGTGACCACCGTGCTGCTGATCGCACCGGTGACGCTGCTGGTCTGCGACCGGCTGGGCATCAACCCGGTGCCGTTCCTGATCGCCGAGGTGTTCGCGTCCAACATCGGCGGCGCCGCGACGCTGATCGGCGACCCGCCGAACATCATCATCGCCAGCCGGTCCGGTCTCACCTTCAACGACTTCCTGATCCACATGGCGCCGCTGGTGCTGATCGTGCTCGTGGTGTTCACCCTGGTGGTGCCGTGGCTGTTCCGGGGCTCCTTCGACGTCGATCCCGAGCGGGTCGACGACGTGATGGCGCTGAACGAGAACGAGGCGATCCAGGACCGCACCCTGCTGATCAAGTGCGCTGTCGTGCTGCTGTTCGTTTTCGCGGGCTTCATCGGCCATTCCGTGTTCCACGTCGAGCCCTCGGTGGTCGCGCTGCTCGGGGCCGGCGTCCTGGTGCTGGTCTCGAAGGTGGAGACCCGCGACTACATGGCGAGTGTGGAGTGGCAGACGCTGCTGTTCTTCGCCGGGTTGTTCGTCATGGTCGGGGCGCTGGTGAAGACCGGCGTGATCGAGGACTTGGCCCGGTGGCTCGGCGATGTCACCGGCGGGAACGCGCTGCTCGCGGCGATGCTCGTGCTGGTGGTGTCGGCCGTGGCGTCGGGCGTGATCGACAACATCCCGTACGTCGCCACGATGAGTCCGGTCGTTCTCGACCTGACCAAGGGCATCGCCGATCCCACCCAGGCCGAGTCGCTGTGGTGGGCGCTCGCGATCGGCGCCGACTTCGGCGGCAACGCCACCGCCGTCGGCGCCAGTGCGAACGTCGTGGTGATCGGCATCGCGCTGCGTGCCGGGCACCCGATCAGCTTCTGGGAGTTCACCCGCAAGGGCGTGGTGATGACCGCGATCACGATTCTGGTCGCGGCGCCGTACGTCTGGCTCCGCTACTTCGCCTTCGCCTGAGACTGGCCCGCCTGAGACTGGCCTGCCTGAGACTGGCCCGCCTGAGACTGGTTGGACTGAGACTGGCCGGTCTGGAGCAGGTCGGCCAGCGCGGTGAAGTCCGGAACCGTGTGTTCCGGCGCGCGGAACGAGTTGGGGTACGGCGTTTTCCGCCGGTCGACATAGAACCCGTGCAGCCCGGCCCGCTGAGCGCCGTCGACGTCCCACGGGTGGACCGCGGCGAGCCCCGTCCGTTCGACCGGGACCCCGCACACCTCGGCGGCGTACCGGTAGGCGTCCGGGTGCGGCTTCCACCGCTGCGGCCCGGAAACATCGAGCCGGTGCTCGAGGAACGGCAGAATGCCGCCGTTTCCGAACACGTTTTCCGACATCGCCGCGGCGCCGTTCGTGAGTGTGACGATCCGGACGCCGGCCTCGTGGATCCGCTGCAGTCCGGGCGCGACATCAGCGTGCAGCGGCAGCCGCGTGAATCCGGAAAACACGTTCCTGACGGTTTCCTCAACCGGTTCGATTCCGGCCGCGGCGAATCGGTCCCGCAACAGGTCCGCGGCGAGGTCGCCGAACGCGGCGTACGCGTCGACCGCGGTCAGCGCGAATCCGTCCCGGAGGATCTCCGCGAACCACGGCTCCAGACTGTGCCGTGGCAGCCCGGCCGCCTCGAACCCGTCCCGCAGCGGCTCCATGTCGGTCAGGGTCTCGTTGACGTCGAGCACCAGTACGTCGATCATCACGGCTCCTCGCTAAATCTTGGATCGATCGTTCCAAGATATGATGAGTGCCATGCCGGATGTCAAACATTTCGACGAGGCGGAGGTCCTGACCGCGGTCGAGCAACTGTTCTGGCGCCGCGGCAGCGCGGCGACCGGGATCCAGGACGTGGTCACCGCGACCGGGCTGAGCCGGTCGAGCCTCTACAACGCGTTCGGCGGCAAGGACGATCTGTACGCGGCGGCAGCCCGCCGCTACCTCGAGCACCGGTCCCGGCCGATGTTCGACCGGCTCGCTGCGGACGGTCGCGGTCTGATCGCGGTCCGGTCGTTCTTCGACGAGCTGCTGCGGTTGCGCTGCTCGGGGGAGTACGCCGGGTGGGGCTGCATGATGGCGAACGCGATCGCCGAGACCCCACCGGAGTCCGTCCGGGCGGTACTCAGCGAACATCACGCCGTACTGCGGAAATCGCTGGCCGCCGCGCTGACGATTGCTCAGGGCAACGGGGAGTTGCGGTCCGGAGTCGACGTCCAGGGTGCGGCGGAAATGCTCACGCTGCTCGCGTACGCGATCAATCTGCGCTCACGGGCCGGCGCGACCCGGGCCCAGCTGCGGTCCGCCGTCACCGCAGCGCTGGACGCGCTCGCCGTCTGACGCCGGGATCCGCGACCGGGAGCAGCCGTTGTCAGTCCGTCCAGACCCGCGGGTCCGGTCCCTTCGGCACGATGCCGTTCGGGTTGATGGAGTCGTGCGTCAGGTAGTAGTGCCGCTTGATGTGGTCGAAGTCGACGGTCTCGCCGAAGCCGGGCAGTTGGTACAGCCAGCGCGCGTACGCCCACAGGTTCGGGAACTCGGTCAGCTTCTGCCGGTTGCACTTGAAGTGACCGTGGTACACCGCGTCGAAGCGGACCAGCGTCGTGAACAGCCGGATGTCCACCTCACGGAACGCCTCGCCGAGCAGGTACGGACGCCCGTCCGCGAGCCGCTCCTCGAGGACGTCGAGCCGCGCGAACAACGCGTCGTACGCCGCCTCGTACGCCTCCTGGCTGGTCGCGAAACCGCACCGGTAAACGCCGTTGTTCACGTCCTGATAGATCTCGTCCATCAGCCGATCCATCTCGGCGCGGTCCGCGGGGTCTGCGGGGATCAGTTGCGGGGCGCCGCCGCGATGGAACTCGGTCCACTCGGTGGACAGGTCGAGGGTGATCTGCGGGTAGTCGTTCGTGACCACGTCGCCGGTGACGGTGTCGATGACGGCCGGCACGGTCACGCGACCGTCGTACGACGGGTCGGTGCGCAGGTACGCCTCGGAGAGGAACGTGATGCCGAGCACGGGGTCACGGTCGTCCGGGTCGAGCGTGAACCGCCAGCCGCGCTCGTCGCGAATCGGGTCGACCACGGCGAGGCTGATCGCGTCCTCCAGGCCGAGCAGCCGGCGGACGATCACCGAACGGTGTGCCCACGGACACGCCAGGCTGACCACGAGTCGGTACCGTCCGGGCTCGACCGGCCGGCGGCCATGGTCGTCCGGTCCGGCGCCCGGTGCCGCCGTGGAATCGCGCGTGATTCGGCCGGTGAATCTGTTGCCCTGGCGCTTCCATTCGCCGGTCGACGACGTCTCCTGCACGAACTGTCCCGGGGTCATATCGATAAAACTACCCCCGGTACGAATTGCCTGAGCCCGTGGACGGTCACTGGCCGTGAGGCCGCGCTGGACGTTACAGTCGGGCTGACAAGGTCGTCCACGACAGCGCGGTCGGGGCGGCCTCGCGGTACGACCGACCGCGGCCCGTGTCCCCGGCAACCGGTTTGCCGGGCAGAGTCCCAGGGATACTGACTTCATGGCCCGCCCACGGAACAACCCAGGCGACCTCGCCGAGCTCCCCACCGAGCTGCGGCCAGATCGCCCGAAGGGTGACCAGATCCGCGAGATTCTGGAGAACCTCACCCGCACGCTGGCCGTCGGTACCGTGCTGCCGTCCGAGCGCGTCCTCGCGGAGCGCTTCGGCGTCGCCCGGATGACCGTCCGGCAGGAAGTCGACCGCGTCGTTGCCGAAGGCCTGGCCAACCGCCGTCCCGGCGGCGGCACCTTCGTCGCCGAACCGCGCCCGTCCCGGATGCTCGCCTCGTCGTTCACCCAGGACATGCTGAACCGTGGCATCAAGCCCGGCGCCAAGGTCCTCGAACACCGCGTCGGCGCTGCCGACGAACACCTCGCCCGCGAACTCGAGGAGCCCGTCGGTACGCCGGTCCTGCACCTCGTCCGGCTCCGCACCGCCGACGGCGAGCCGATGGCGATCGAGCGCACCGCGCTGTCCCTGCAGCGCTACCCCGGCCTGGACGAGATCGACTTCACCGAGAAGTCGCTCTACACCGAGCTCAGCACCCGGTACGCCGTCACGCTCGGCATGGTGTCCGCGTCCATCGTCGCCGCCCCGCCGAAGCCCGAGGACGCCGAACTGCTGGAGATCGACAACTCCACCCCCTGCCTGATCATCACCTCCGCGCCCCGTACCTCCGCCGACCAGGTCATCGAATTCGGTCGCTCCGTCTACCGCTCCGACCGCTACGACATCACCGTCGCCTACCGCGCCACCTGAGGCCGCAGTCGCCAACGGGCCGAGCACCAGTCCGTGGTTTGCGGTGACGCAGCAGTCTGTGGTCGCACGGCGAGGGGGCCGGACGCGCAGGCTCTGGTTCTTACGCGTGTGAACCCATCGCGTGGCCGGGGCGCGCGATCCACCACGGCCACGGCACCTCACGCCGGACGCGCCCGCGGTCACCTAGATGATTGATGCACGGCCCGAAGGTGTGCACGCTCGACAGGTCGTGTGGTGCGGGACGGGTGTGTTCGGTGCCTGGTTCACGCTCGGCTGTGGCCCCTGGCACGGGAGACGTCCTGTCGACCTGACACGCGCCACACGCGACACGCCCGAGCCTCCCGAGTCGCGGTGGGTCGGCTGCGTGACTTCTACGCAAGGGGGACATCCCCTCGTGTTGGGGGTCGTCTGCCGGTATACGAGCCGACAACCCCCAACACGAGAGGTCATCCGGCTCTGGTGGCCGATCCGTGGGTGGGTCTGGGTGACCGAGTCAGCGCCCGGACCGGCCGACCGCGCGCGTCCCCGCACGCACGCATGGCGCAGTTCCTGCTCAAGGGCGCGTCCCCGCACGCGCGCGTCCCCGCACGGTGGGTTCACCCACGGTGTTGTGGGTTCCTGACCCGTGTGAAGGGTACGGAACCCACAACACGAT
>NZ_JBEZFT010000041.1:0-982 GCF_040649595.1 Kribbella sp. NPDC048915
TGCGGTGGGTGTGGACCCGTTATTTCCTGTCCGAGCCCCCCGCATGCTGTCGTACCACCCGGCAACCGCCACTTGCCCGGCAACGCCTGCCTCGCAACCACTGCCTCGCAACCGCTGCCTCGCGACCGCTGCCTCGCGACCACGTCTAGCGACCACTGCGCGGCATCCACTGCGCGGCATGTTGCGGCGGGCGCCGGCGCCGGGTGGGCGCTGGGCTCCACGGGCGTGTCTGTGGGCAGTTGCCGGGGGTGTGAACAGGTTGCGGTGGGTGTGGACCCGTTATTTCCTGTCCGAGCCCCCCGCATGCTGTCGTACCACCCGGCAACCGCCACTTGCCCGGCAACGCCTGCCTCGCAACCACTGCCTCGCAACCACTGCCGGCGGCATCCACTGCGCGGCAAGTGGCGGCGGGCCTCGGCGCCGGGGTGGGCTCTGGGCTCCACGGGCGTGTCTGTGGGCAGTTGCCGGGGGTGTGAACAGGTTGCGGTGGGTGTGGACCCGTTATTTCCTGTCCGAGCCCCCCGCATGCTGTCGTACCACCCGGCAACCGCCACTTGCCCGGCAACGCCTGCCTCGCGACCACTGCCTCGCAACCACTGCCTCGCAACCACTGCCTCGCAACCACTGCGCGGCAATCACTGCGCGGCATGTGGCGGCGGGCGCCGGCGCCGGGGTGGGCTCTGGGCTCCACGGGCGTGTCTGTGGGGAGTTGCCGGGGGTGTGAACAGGTTGCGGTGGGTGTGGACCTGTTATTTCCTGTCCGAGGCCCCCGTTTGGGGCGCGCCGCCCGCATCGTGCGCCGTATCGTGCCGTGGCGCCGGCCACGGCACGCACCCGCGGAGTCGGCCGATCGGCAGTAGCCGGGTGCGACTGGGGAGCGCTGCACACCTGAAATGACGTGCAGGACTCCCCAATCCGTCAGAGCCCGTCCCGACGACCGCGTCTGTGGCGGTGATCGCATCCGTCCCGATGACTGTATTCG
>NZ_JBEZFT010000041.1:1081-56434 GCF_040649595.1 Kribbella sp. NPDC048915
GTGGCGGTGGCCGCACCTGTCCCGTCGGCCGCGTCTGTGGCGGTGATCGCATCCGTCCCGATGACTGTATTCGTGGCGGTGGCCGCACCTGTCCCGTCGGCCGCGTCTGTGGCGGTGATCGCATCCGTCCCGATGACTGTATTCGTGGCGGTGGCCGCACCTGTCCCGACGGCCGCGTCTGTGGCGGTGATCGCATCCGTCCCGACGACTGCATCTGTGGCGGTGACTGCGCCTGTGGCGGTGACTGCGTCTGTGGCGGTGACGGGGTCAGCCGGCGCCCCAGACGAGGCAGAATTCGTTGCCTTCGGGGTCGCGGAGGACCTGCCAGAGGTCGCCGTCGTAGATGTCGTCGGCGCGGGTGGCGCCTAGCGCCAGGGCTCGGGTGATTGCCCGGTCCTTCGCCTCGGGTGGGACGTAGAGGTCCAGGTGGAGGCGGTTCTTACGGACCTGCTTGCCTTCGGGTACCTGGGCGAAGTCGAGGCGGACGCGGGCGCCGTGAAGTTCGGTGACGCCGTGCTGGTCGGGGCGCAGTTCGCCGCCGAGCAGCGCTTGCCAGAACAGCCCGAGCCCGTCCGGGTCCTCGCAGTCGATCACGACCGCGTCGATCACCGGCACGAACTCCGGCGCTCCCGCTGCCTGGCCGGCCGTCGTCGGGTCGGTCATGGCTCCAGGTCAGTCCTTGATTTCGCAGATCGGGGCGCCGGCGGTGACGGTGGCGCCCAGTTCGGCGGTGAAGCCGGTGACGGTGCCGGCCTTGTGGGCGTTGATCGGCTGCTCCATCTTCATCGCCTCGAGGACGACGACCAGATCGCCCTCGGCGACAGTGGCGCCTTCCTCGACGGCGATCTTGACGATCGTGCCCTGCATCGGCGACGTCAGCGCGTCACCGGAGGCGGCGGAGCTCTTCGCGGCGCCCGCGCGCCGGGCCGGCTTCTTCTTCTGCGCGCCCGCGGTCGCCGCACCGGTCGACCCGAGGCCCGCGGGCAGGACGACTTCGAGCCGCTTGCCGTTGACTTCGACGGTCATTTTCTCGCGTTCGCCGGTCTCCGGGGCCTCGCCCGTCGGTCCGTCGTACGGCGTGAGCTGGTTGTCGTACTCGGTCTCGATCCAGCGGGTGTGGACCGTGAAACCGTCGGTGCCGACGAACGCCGGGTCGGACACGACCGAGGCGTGGAACGGGATCACCGTCGGCATGCCCTCGACGACGAACTCCTTCAGCGCCCGGCGGGACCGCTCGAGCGCCTGGGTGCGGTCGCGCCCGGTGACGATCAGCTTCGCGACCAGCGAGTCGAAGGCGCCCGGGACGGTCTCGCCCTGGTCGTAGCCGCCGTCGACGCGGACGCCGGGGCCCGACGGCTGATGCCAGCGGGTCAGCGTCCCCGGTGCCGGGAGGAACCCGCGGCCGCCGTCCTCGGCGTTGATCCGGAACTCGATCGAGTGCCCGGTCACGACCGGATCGTCGTACCCGAGCTCCTCGCCCTGGGCGATCCGGAACATCTCCCGGACCAGGTCGATGCCGGTCACCTCTTCGGAGACCGGGTGCTCGACCTGCAGCCGGGTGTTGACCTCGAGGAACGAGATCAGCCCGTCCTGGCCGACCAGGAACTCGCAGGTCCCGGCGCCGACGTAGCCGGCCTCGCGGAGGATCTTCTTCGATGCGGAGTACAGCAGCTCCACCTGCTCGTCGGTCAGGAACGGCGCCGGCGCCTCCTCGACGAGCTTCTGGTAGCGGCGCTGCAAGGAGCAGTCCCGGGTGGACACCACGACAACGTTGCCGTGGGCATCGGCCAGGCACTGCGTCTCGACGTGCCGCGGCTTGTCCAGGTACCGCTCGACGAAGCACTCGCCGCGCCCGAACGCGCTGGTCGCCTCGCGGACGGCCGACTCGTACAGCTCCGGCACCTCGTCCAGAGTACGCGCGACCTTCATCCCGCGGCCGCCACCGCCGTACGCCGCTTTGATCGCGATCGGCAACCCGTACTGCTCGGCGAACGCGACCACCTCGTCGGCGCCGGAGACCGGATCCGGCGTGCCCGGGACCTGCGGCGCGCCGACCTTGTCCGCGATGTGCCGCGCCTTGACCTTGTCGCCGAGCGCGTCGATCGCGGCCGGCGGCGGTCCGATCCAGATCAGCCCGGCGTCGAGCACGGCCTGGGCGAACTCGGCGTTCTCGGCCAGGAAGCCGTAGCCGGGGTGGACGGCGTCCGCACCGGAGCGGCCGGCGACGTCGAGGATCTTGGCGATGTTCAGGTAGGAGTCGGCGGGCGTCGACCCGTCCAGCGCGTACGCCTCGTCGGCGAGCCGGACGAACAACGCGTCCCGGTCCTGGTCGGCGTACACCGCGACGCTGCCGAGGCCCGCGTCGGCGGCGGCCCGGACGACCCGGACGGCGATCTCGCCCCGGTTGGCGACCAGCACCTTGGTGATCTGCTTGCTGTCGGACACAGCTGACTCCCTTCGGTGGGCCCGAGTCTAGAGCCGAGCGGCCGCCGGGGGAGCAGGGTGTTGCTCACACCACGCCGACGACTGGTCTGGTCGGTGGTCCGATGACCACCTGTGGACAGCCGGGAGCGTCCCGGGGGCCGGAGCGCATAGGCTCGGCGGCGAGCGTTTGCAGCCGAGTTTCGCGAGGAGTCGTGATGACGGGAATTCTCGAGCCGTTGGCAGGGACCGCACCGGCCGTCTGGGAGAAGCTGGACGACCGGTTCGAGGGCATTCGCGGTGACCGCCTGCTCGAGCGGTTGTGGACCGGCGGCCGCTGGGTCGAGGGCCCTGTGTACTCCGCCGCCGGGCGGTACCTGCTGTGGAGCGACATCCCGAACGACCGCATCCTGCGCTGGGACGA
Source organism: Kribbella sp. NPDC048915 (assembly GCF_040649595.1). Lineage (NCBI taxonomy): Bacteria > Bacillati > Actinomycetota > Actinomycetes > Propionibacteriales > Kribbellaceae > Kribbella > Kribbella sp. NPDC048915. Next base: position 3,927 of record NZ_JBEZFT010000041.1, read on the forward strand.
GACGTCGTACCAGGTCTCGGTCTTCCGGCAGCCGGCCGGCAACACCAACGGGCACACCCGCGACACCGAGGGCCGGCTGGTGAGCTGCGAGCACGGCAACCGGCGGGTGACTCGCACCGAGCACCACGGCGGCATCACCGTGCTCGCCGACAACTACGACGGCAAGCGGCTGAACTCGCCGAACGACGTCGTGGTCAAGCGCGACGGATCGGTCTGGTTCACGGACCCGGCGTACGGGATCGACAGCGACTACGAGGGCTTCAAAGGCGAGATCGAGACCGCGGGCTGCCACGTCTACCGGGTGTCGCCGGACGGCGTGCTGACCCGGGTCGCCGACGACTTCAACCGGCCGAACGGGCTGGCGTTCTCGCTCGACGAGTCGTTGCTGTACATCGTGGACTCGGGCGAGGGGACGATCCGCGTCTTCACCGTCGAGGGTGACAAGCTGAGCGGTGGTGGGCTGTTCGCCGAGTGCGGCAACGGGATCTTCGACGGCATCCGCCTGGACACGCAGGGCCGGATCTGGGCCTCGGCGGCCGACGGCGTCCACGTCTACCACCCGGACGGCACCCTCCTCGGCAAGCTGCTGGTTCCCGAAACCGTCAGCAACCTGACCTGGGGCGGCCCCAAACGCAACCGCCTCTTCCTCACCGCCACCACCTCGATCTACTCCGTCCTCACCACCGTCAACGGCGCCCCGGAGGCCTACGGCCCGCACGCCTGACTTCCCCCGGCCGGGGGACCGCACTGGTCCCTCGGAGGGAGGCGGTCCGCCGCCGCGAGTGGAAGCCTCGAAGGACCGGTGTGCAGTGGGTGTGCCGGCCTGAGGAGGAGTTCACACGTGCGTGCGTGGGTGTTGGTGGTTGTGCTGGCCGGTCTGTTCGTCGTCGGCGCGGCGCCGCCGTCGGTTGCTGCAGGCAACGAGGTGATGCGGGTCAGCGGCGCCGGCGGCGGCACACTCGGGCCGGAGTGGAAACCGTTCGACGGTGATCCGGTCCGGTTCGAGATCGAGGGGACGGCGAGCGATCCGCTCCGGCCGACGGGGACCTTCCACGTCGTCCACCGGAAGCCGGACGGTCGGCTGCTCGCCGAGTTCCGCGGACGGCTGACCAGCCTGAAGGTCGTGGACGAGGTCGCGGTGGCGACCGGCGTGATCGAGACCGCCGAGCATCCCGAACTGGACCTGGAGATGGTCGGGAAACCGGTGAGTTTCACCGTGTACGACGATGGCGCGCAGGACCGGATCGGCTGGATGTGGGGATTCTTCAACGCACCGGTGGAACCCCTGCAGGGCACCGCGCCGGGGTTCGCGTTGACCGAGGGCGGATTCCAGGTCGAGGACGGCGCAGCGCCGGCCCGGACGGCTGCGGCGGTCGACCTGACGACGGCTGCGGAGCGTGGGACCGCTGTCGCCGCCGTCATCGAGGGGCCTCGGGAGCCGGTCCGCGTCCAGCTCGCCGGGATCGTTCCGCCGGGAGGCGATCCGACCCAGGTCCGAGGTCGATTCCGGCTCGCGGAGCGTACGGCGACGGTCGAGGGAGAGCTCACCTGCCTGGCGACCGGTGGACCGGTCGCGATGGCGACCGGCGTCGTGACCACGTCGACCGATCCGGCCCGGGTGGGTCAGCCGGTGTCGTTCGCCGTGAAGGACGGTCGGACGGATCGCATCAGCTGGTTGACGGGGTGGGCCGCTGAGTCGATCGTCGACTGCCGCTCGGTGGTGCCGGCGCATGCTCCGCGGTACGGCGGCGTGGTCGTCCGGTCGTGAAAACCGGTCGCACCGGCGGCTGAGCTGCGGGATGATGGCCTGCTGTCCAACTTTTCGAGGAGGGGTTGTGAGCGTGGTCAGCGAGCGGATTCCGGAGCATCTGCAGAAGTTCGCGGAGCAGGTGATGGCGGCCGTCGAGGCGGACGAGCGGTTTCTCGCGGTGCTCGCCGGTGGGTCCGTTGCCAGCGGCACCGGTGACGAGTACTCCGATCTGGACCTCGTGCTGGTGTCCACGCCGGAGACGCACGCGGAATGCCTCGCCGGCGCGCGGGAGTTCGCGGACGGGCTCGGCCCGCTGCTGACCTCGTTCGGCGGTGAGCATGTCGGCGAGCCGCGGCTGCTGATCGCGCTGTACGGACCGCCGCTGCTCCACGTCGACTTCAAGTTCGTGACGCCGGAGCAGTTGCGGGTCCGGGTCGAGGACGGCGTGATCCTGTGGCAGCGCGACGACACCGTCGAGCGGGTGCGGACGGAGAGTACGGCGGCGTGGCCGCAGCCGGATCCGCAGTGGATCGAGGACCGGTTCTGGGCGTGGGTGCACTACGTCGCGGTGAAGATCGAGCGCGGTGAGTTGTTCGAGGCGGTCGACGCGCTCGGTGCGGTCCGGCGGATGGCGATCGCACCGCTGGCCACGCTGGGCCGTACGACGCGGCCGGCCGGCGTACGGCGGCTGGAGACGCTCGCGCCGGAGCTCGTTCCGCAGTTGAAGGAAACGGTGGCGACCGCGGACCGCGACGACCTCCACCGGGCACTGCGGGCCACCGTCGACGTCTACCGGCAGGTGCGCGAGGGCGTCGGCATGGAACGCCGAACCGCCGCCGAGGAAGCCGTCCTCGCCTTCCTCGGCTGACGGTCGCGACTGGGGAGTGCTGCGAACCTGGAATGACCAGCAACACTCCCCAGTCCAGCTACAGCTTCTTCACCTGATCGATGACGGTGAAGATGGCGAGGAACCCGAAGGCGAGGAACGAGAACAGCAGCACGGCCGTACGCCAGCCGGGGATCCGGATCGCCTGCGGGAGCGCGCGCGAGTTCATCCACCAGAGCAGGCCGGAGTACACGAACATCATGGCGCCGGCGGTGCAGGCCGAGATGACCAGCAACACCAGCGGCTGGGTGACACCGGCCAGCAGCACGAGGATGCCGAAGGCAACCAGTCCCCAGACCAGCCAGAAGTACAGCTTGGACTCGCTGATCTTCGACTCGCGCAGGTAGCGGGCCTTGATCATGTCCGCGCTCAGGCGGGACGTGTAGTCGACGATGCCGGCCGCCGCCGCGAACAGCGAGAACGCGCCGATCGCCCAGAACAGGTAGCCGAACCAGCCGCCGACCGCGGTCTGCAGCGTCGTGCCCTCGATCTTCAGGAAGCTGATCTTGTTCTCGACGCTGCTGTCACCGAACAGGGTGGAGTGCGCGAGCATCGAGGTGAACATGATCGTCACCACGGTGATCGCCACGAAGGTCAGCGCCTGCTCGAGGTTCGCGAACTTCCACCACCGCTTCCAGCGGGACATGTTCTCGTCGTTCGGCGGGAACGTGTACCCGTTGGCGGTCGGGTCGGCCTCGGTCTCACCGGTCACCGGGGAGACCAGGCGCGGCACGTGCACGCCCATCCCGAAACCCTTGTCGCGGATCCAGTTGCTCTGCACGAGGTTCTGGCCGCCGCCCGCGCCGGCGTACGCGATCGCGCCCATCACCAGCGCGAAGCCGAGCTGGTCGGCCGGGAACTGCGGCTGCGTGACCGCGTCGCCGAGCGCGCTGTACGTCTTGCCGCGGATCACGAACACCAGCGCGAGGATCACCAGCAGCGCGACGGCCGCGATCTTCACCGCGATGAGTCGCTCGAGCATCACGTAGACGACCGGTGCCAGGGTCAGAATCGCGCCGATCACGATCAGCATGACGATCGCGATGAAGCGCGGATCGCCGGCGCCGAACAGATAGGTCAGCATGCTCGCCGAGCTGGTCGCCCAGCCGGGCCAGAGGTTCGCGAAGTAGGTCATGATCGCGAAGAACAGGCCCCAGTGTTTCCCGTACCGGTTGAAGCCGGTCAACGCTGTCTCACCAGTTGCCAGCGTGTACCGCTCGATCTCCATGTTCAGGAACCACTGGACCGCGACGCCGACGACAGCGCCCCAGAGGAACACCAGGCCGACCTGACTGGAGATGTACGGCCAGAGGATGAACTCGCCCGAGGCCAGGCCGACGCCGGCGCCGACCATGCCGGGGCCGATGATCCGCCAGACTTTGGTGGGCGGCTCGGGAAGATCACGAACCTGCGGTGCGGGCAGGTTCTTGGTCGGTAGTGCGAATCGTCCGTGATCGGTCGACCTGGTGTCTGCCATCAGGCTCCTCACTTCCTCGACCCCCTGCTTCGGGAGGGTAGCGAATACTGTCGACAACGGCGACCCGACACAGTCGAATGGCAGACTGACGCGTATGGGTGGGGTGACGGTCCTTGCCGCGTCGTACGCCGGTGCCGCGAGCGCACCCGCCTACGCACGCCTGACCGGCCTGGCCGCGGACCTGCCGGGAGAGCAGGCGGTACGTCGTGACGCCGGGTGGCCGGTGCTGCGGTACGACGACGCGGCCGAGGCGATCGCCGCGGCGCACACGCTGCGTGCAAAGGCTGTCCAGCTTCCGGCCGGTGAACTGCTCCGCATCGCACTGCACACCGCACCGACGGCCGCCCTGGCGATCCGTCGTGCCGAACATCTGCTGACGTTGGCGAATCCCGGCCAAACGTTGCTGAGTGCAACAATCGCGGCGGAGCTTCCGGACGGTGCCACGGTGGTGGATCTCGGGGTGCATCGGCTGCGTGACCTCGGTTCGCCGGAGCGGGTGTTCGAGCTGACCGGCACCAAGGCGCCGCTGCGCTCACTCGATCGGGTGCCCAACAATCTGCCGGTCATGCTCACGAGTTTCGTCGGCCGCGAGACCCAGGTGGCCGCCCTGCGCACCCAGTTGGCGGGCCACCGTCTGGTCACGCTCACCGGCCCGGGCGGTAGTGGCAAGACGCGGTTGGCCGCGCAGACCGCGGCGCTGCTGGCCGAGCGGTGGCCGGACGGGGTCTGGTGGGTCGACCTGTCCACGGTGACGGACAGTGCGCAACTCCCCGAAGCAGTCGCCGCCGCAAGCGGTCTGCTGGTCGAGCCCGGTGACCGGCTGCTCATCGGTCAGCTGCGTGACCAGCGCGCGCTGATCTGTCTCGACAACTGCGAGCAGATCGTCGAGGGCGTCGCCGAGTTCGCGGTGGCGTTGCGGACCGGGTGTCCCGAGGTCTCGATCCTGGCGACCAGCCGGGAGCCGTTGGACGTTCCCGGCGAAGTGGTCTGGCGAGTGCCGGTCCTCTCGCCCGACGAGGCTCGCGCTCTGTTCCTCGAACGTGCCGCCCAGGTCGAACCGGGGTCGGAGCCGGCGATTCGGTCGATCTGCGAACGCCTGGACGGCATCCCGCTCGCGCTCGAGCTCGCCGCCGCCTGGACCCGGACGCTGACGCCCGAGCAGATCGAGGCCGGGCTGAGTGACCGATTCGGCCTGCTGACCAAGAACGTCCGCGGCGTCGCCGCCCGGCAACGCACCCTGGCCGCCTCGATCGACTGGAGCTACGACCTGCTCGAGGAGGACGAACGCCGGGTCTTCCGCCGGCTCGGGGTCTTCGCGGGCGGCTTCACCCTGGAGGCCGCGACGGCGGTCGCCGGCGCGGACCTCGACACCGTCGGGCGGCTTGTCGACAAATCGCTCGTGATCGCCGAGTCCGGCCGGTACCGGTTGCTGGAGACGATCCGCGAGTACGCCGTGACCCGGGCGGCTGTGGACGACGACGTACGGGACCGGCATCTCGACCACTACCTGCGGATCGCCGAGGCCGCGGAAGGCTTGCTGGACAAGGATCGTGACGCCTGGCGCGCACTGATCGAGCCGGACCGCGAGAACTTCCGCGCCGCACTCGACCACGGCTTGTCCGCCGACGACCCGGACCGCGGCCGGCGACTGGCCGCGGCGCTGCGCTGGTTGTGGAACCTTCAGGCCACCGGCAACGAGGGCATCGGATACCTGCGCCGCGCGATCGACTGCGCCCCGGACGACCGGACGTTGCTGCAGGCCCGTTTGCTGTACGCGTATGCGACCGTCGCCGACACCGTCGATCCGTTCGGGTACGACGCCGCGGGCCGAGGGCTCGAACTCGCGACCGAACTCGGTGACGACCGGCTGCGCTCCTTGTTCCTCGCCCTGGTCGCGGTCGGCGCGTTCTTCACGGACTTCGACAAGGCCTGGGACCTGACCACGGAAGGGATCCGGCTCGCCGACCGGATCGGCGACGAACCGGCCCGCAACGCCAACGTCGCGCTGCGCTGCGTGCTGCTGTCGATGCGGGACCGGCACGACGAGCTCCGCCCGCTGCTCGACCGCGCCGCGACCGGCCTGATCTCCAGCGGCGAACGGGGCATCGCTTCCACCGTGCTGTCGGTCTGGTCCGAGAGCCAGTTCTCGACCGGCGAGCCGCGCCGGGCGATCGAGACCGCCGAGCGCGCTCTGGCCGCGGCCGAACCACTCGCCGACTTCCATCGGGTCGGTACGGCCCGCGCGCATCTCGCCTCGCTGCTCGTCCGGACCGGGCGCGTCGACGAGGCGCGCGCCTTGATGCGGCCGCTGCTCGAGCTGGCCGAGTCCGCCGGCGCTGTCGTACCGAACCTCGGACAGGCGATGGGCCTGATCTCGTACTGGACGGGGGAGTACGACGCCGCGGTCGAGTGGCTCGCCCGTGACACAGCTCCGGACAGCCCGCTGGCGGGGACGTTCGCGTCGGCGATGCTGCTACCGCTGGTGGCTGCCGCGCGGCGCGCCCGCGGCGAGGACGTGACCGAACTGCTGAACCGCGCCGTCGAGCTCGCCCGTCGCTACAACCTGCCGTCGACCCTGGCCGATGCGCTCGACCAGCTCGGGCGCGTCACCCTCGCCGACCGTCCGGACCAGGCAGCCGACCTGCTGCACGAGGCGTTGACCATCCGGCTCGACCATGGCCTGCGCACCTATGTCGTCCCCAGCCTCGAGTCGCTGGCGTTGCTGGCAGTGCACACGAATCGCGCCGCGGACGCTGCCCGTCTCGCGGGCGCTGCGGCCGCCGCGCGGACGGAGATGGGCCTCGGTACACCGGCCGACCAACCCGAGCTCCCGGTTGCGGACGAGCCACCACTCCCGTTGGACGAAGCGGTCGCATACGCCCGCCGTACGCGCGGTGCTCGCGGGCGGCCGTCCACGGGTTGGGCGAGCCTGACACCGACCGAGGAACAGGTGGTCGCGCTCGCGGTCGAGGGCCTCAGCAACCCCGAGATCGGCGAGCGCCTGTTCATCAGCCGTGGCACGGTGAAGACGCACCTGGCGCACGTCTACGCGAAGCTCGGCGTCTCCAACCGCACCGAGCTGGCCTCGCTCCGGAAGCCCTGAGCTTTTCCGGCGCCGCGGCGATCCGCCGCTCGAAGGTCTCCGTGCTCGGCAGCCTAGGACGCCAGTTTGCTCGGCCACCAGACCCGCTTGCCGATGTCGTGGGCCAGCGACGGCACCAGCAGCGACCGGACGACGGTGGTGTCGAGAAGGACGCCGAAGGCGACCATGAACGCGATCTGGACCAGGAACAGGATCGGCAGGACGGCGAGTGCCGAGAACGTCGCGGCCAGAACGACACCCGCGGACGTGATCACACCGCCGGTGACCGCGAGGCCGATCAGGATGCCCGGTCTGGTGCCGTGCGCCTGCGACTCCTCGCGCACCCGCGTCATCAGGAAGATCGAGTAGTCGATGCCCAAAGCGACCAGGAACACGAACGCGTAGAGCGGAATGCCGGGATCGGCACCGGGGAAGCCGAAAACGTGGTTGAACATCAGTGCGCTGACCCCGACCGTCGCGCCGAACGACAGCACGTTCGCGATCACCAGCAGCACCGCGGCGACCAGCGAGCGGAGCAGGATCATCAGCACGACAAAGATCACCGCGAGGATGGTAGGGATGATCACCCGCAAGTCGCGCTGCGCGGCGTCCAGCACGTCGAGGTTGATCGCCGTGGTGCCGCCGACCAGGATGTCCGGGCTGACCGCGTCCAGCTCGGTGCGCAGGTGCTCGACCACGCGCGTCGCCTCGGGGGAGTCCGCCGGCACCGTCAGGGTCGCCTGGACCAGGACCTGCCCGTCGACGACCTTCGGCGGTACGCCGGGAGCGACCGACGCGGAGGCCTCGCCGACACCGTCGACCTTGGTCGCGGTCTGGACCACCTGTTCGGCTTCCGCGGCCGGGGTCAGGATCTGCACCGGCGTACCGGCACCGGCGTCGAAGTGCTTGGCCAGCTGCTCCTGCCCGGTGACCGACTCGACCTCGTTGAGGAACAGGTCCTCCTGCGACGTCCCGCTGGCCTTGAACGTCGGCAGGAACGCCGCGCACGCGAGCAGCGCGACCACGGTGACCACCCAGACCCGCCGGGCGCGCCGCCCGACCAGACCGGAGACGCGGCCCCACAGCTTGCGGCCGCCGACCTGGTCGCTGGTGTGCACGTGGTCGACCCGCGGGATCGAGGGCCAGAAGATCCGTCGGCCGAACGCGAGCAGCACCGCGGGCAGGAACGTCATCGACGCGACGAGCGCACCGGCGATACCCAGAGCACCGACCGGGCCCAGGCCTTTGGTGCTGCCGAGCTGCGACAGCAAAAGACAGAGCAGACCGAGAATGACGGTCGCGGCGCTCGCGGCGATCGGCTCGATCGAGGCCCGCCAGGCGACGCGCATTGCCTCGTACTTGCTCTCGTAGTCGTGCAGCTCCTCTTTGTAACGGGACACCAGCAACAGCGAGTAGTCGGTCGCGGCACCGACCACGAGGATGAACAGGATGCCCTGGCTCTGCCCGTTCAGCTGAATGACGTCGTTCTTCGCCAGCGGGTACACGACGAGAGCGGCGAGCGCGAGCCCGAAGACCGCGGTGAGCAGGACGGCGACCGGGAGGATCGGACTGCGGTAGACGATCAGCAGAATCACGAAGACGACCGCCAGCGCGACCCCGAGCAAAATGCCGTCGATCCCGCTGAACGCAACCACGAAGTCCGCGAACACACCGCCCGGCCCGGTCACGTACGCCGTCAGTCCGGTCGGTGTGAGGTGCTGCTTGATGGCGTCGCGCATGCTGTCCGCGACGGCGAACAGAACCGTTTCGCCCTCGGTGATGACCTCGTCCGCGCGGTCACCGTCGATCTGGACGGTGAGCAGCAGCGCTTGGCGGTCCTCCGACGGAACGGCCGGCGCGACCGGCGCGGCGAGGTAGTCGCCGAGCGTCTTGCCGGCGCCGAGCTCGAGCGTGGGCAGCGAATCCTGGAACTGTTTGACCGCCGCCACGTCCGCCGGCGTGATGCCCGCGTCGCGCTCGACCAGGACGAAGTACGGCAGCGCCGTGGAGTCGACGAACTTGGCGGCTTGGTCGGAGACCAGAGTCGACTCGGCCTGTTTCGGGAGGAAGTCGGCGTTGTCGTTCTCCTGGACCTCGCTCAGCCGCCCGACCGTCGGTCCGCCGAGCGCGGCGAGGACGAGCCAGCCGATCAGAACGGCGGCGATCGCGGCTCTCCAGCCCCAGCGGCCGGCGCTCCGTCGGGGGGCGGGCTGCTTCTCGTTGTCCGTGACCTGGGTCACGGCGTCACCGGCGGACTGGCCGTCGTCGTGCATGGTGGCGTCCCCTCGCTGTCCATTCCTCCCTGAGACCGAACAGTACCCAGCAGCAGGCCGACTTCTCTCACCACCCGCTCAGGGGTGTGCGGGAGCCGTTTCGGCGGCGTAACAACAAGATGACTACGCGGAAACACCCCGGTCATAACGTCCAGGCCTAATCAGTGAGGTCGGATGATCGGAGACTTGCGATGACGCTCGAGGCACGACAAGCGACCGTCGCCGGCCGGGGCCAAGGCGATGGCACCGGTGCGGTCGGTACGGTCGAGGCGCCGCGGCGCGGGCGCTGGATCGACGTCTGGGATCCCGAGGACACGACGTTCTGGACCGCCAAGGGCCGCGCGCTGGCCCGGCGGAACCTGTGGCCCTCGATCTTCGCCGAGTTCCTCGGGTTCTCGGTGTGGCAGTTGTGGAGCATCGTCGTGGTGTCGATGCCGGCCGCCGGCTTCGCCTACAGCACCGACCAGCTGTTCTGGCTGGTCGCGCTGCCGAGCCTGGTCGGCGCGACGTTGCGGTTGCCGTACACCTTCGCCGTACCGCGTTTCGGCGGGCGGAACTGGACGGTGATCTCGGCGCTGCTGCTACTGATCCCGACCGCGGGTCTCGGGTACTTCATGACCCGGCCGGACACGCCGTTCTGGGTGCTGGTGCTGGTCGCGGCGACCGCCGGTGTCGGCGGCGGAAACTTCGCCAGCAGCATGACCAACATTTCGTTCTTCTACCCCGAGAAGGAGAAGGGCTTCGCGCTCGGCGTGAACGCGGCCGGCGGTAACCTCGGCGTCGCCGTCGTGCAGCTGCTGGTACCGGTCGTGATCGTCGCGGGCGCCGGCCTGACCCTGAACCGGGCCGGTCTGATGTGGCTGCCGCTGATCGTGCTGGCCGCGTTCTGGGCCTGGAAGGCGATGTCCAACCTGTCGGTGGCGAGCTCGTCGTTCCGGACCTCGGTCGCGGCGGCGAAGCGGCCGCACACCTGGGTGATCTCGTTCCTCTACATCGGTACTTTCGGGTCGTTCATCGGGTTCGGCGCGGCCTTCCCGCTGCTGATCAAGACCACGTTCACCGACATCACGCCGGCGCACTTCGCGTTCCTCGGCGCGCTGGTCGGGTCGGTCGCGCGGCCGTTCGGCGGGAAGCTGTCGGACAAGGTCGGCGGCGCCTGGGTGACGGTGTGCTCGTTCGTCGTGATGGGCCTCGGCATCCTGTCCGCGATCGCGTCGCTGAAGGCGGGCAGCTTCCCGGCGTTCCTGGCCAGCTTCCTGGTGCTCTTCGTGGCCAGTGGAGTCGGCAACGGGTCGACGTACCGGATGATTCCGGCGGTCTTCCGGCTCACCACGCCGGGCGACCCGGGCCGGGCCAAGCGGGAGGCGGCCGCCTGCATCGGGATCGCCTCCGCGGTCGGCGCGTACGGCGGCTTCCTGGTCCCGCGTGGGTTCGCGATCTCGACCGGCGAGTTCGGCTCGCTGATCCCGGCGCTGTACGTCTTCTGCGGGTTCTACGTGGTCTGCCTCGCCGTGACGTACTTCTGCTACCTGCGCAAGGGCGGCCCCCTGACCCAGGAGCGCGTGTGACAGCTGTAGCCACGCACTGTCCGTACTGCGCTCTGCAGTGCGCCACCACGTTGCGCCCGGAAGGGCGCAGCGTGGAGGTGGGGCCGCGGGAGTTCCCGACCAACCAGGGCGGGTTGTGCCGCAAGGGATGGACGGCTCCCGAGGTCCTCACGGCGCCGGACCGGCTGACCGTTCCGCTGGTCCGGAACGCCGCGGGTGACCTGGTGGAGACGAGCTGGGACGCCGCGCTGGACTTCGTGACCGAGCGGATCACCGCGTTGCAGGCCGCTCACGGGCGGGACGCGATCGCGGTGTTCGGCGGCGGCGGGCTGACGAACGAGAAGGCGTACGCGCTCGGCAAGTTCGCCCGGGTGGCGCTGCGGACCGCGAACGTGGACTACAACGGCCGGTTCTGTATGTCGTCGGCGGCCGCGGCGACGAACCGGGCGTTCGGGATCGACCGCGGGTTGCCGTTCCCGCTGGCCGATCTGAGCGGTGCCGGTGCGGTCCTGCTGGTGGGCAGCAACCTGGCGGCGACGATGCCGCCGGCGGTGGCGCATCTGCAGGGCGCACGCGACACGGGTGGACTTCTGGTCGTCGACCCGCGTCGCTCGGCGACCGCCCAGCTCACGGCGGAGAACGCCGGTATCCACCTGCAGGCGACGCCGGGCACCGACCTGGCGCTGGTGCTTTCGCTGACCCACGTCGTACTGCAGGAGGGTCTGGCGGATACGACGTACCTGCAGGAGCGGACCGACGACCCGGATGCGCTCGTTCGTTCGACGGCGTCCTGGTGGCCGGAGCGGGCCGAGCGGGTCACCGGGGTGCCTGCGGCGACGATCCGCCAGGCCGCGCGGGTGCTGGCGGCGGCCGCACCGGTTCACGGTGGCGCGGGAGCGTTCATCTTGACCGGGCGTGGCGCCGAGCAGCACAGCAAGGGCACCGACACCGTCACCGCGTGCATCAACCTTGCGTTGGCGCTCGGCCTCCCGGGGCGGCCTGGCAGCGGGTACGGCTGCATCACCGGTCAGGGCAACGGGCAGGGCGGTCGTGAGCACGGGCAGAAGGCGGATCAGCTGCCCGGCTACCGCAGTATCGAGGACCCGGCGGCGCGGGCGTACGTCGCGGAGGTCTGGGGTGTCGACCCGGACGAGTTGCCGCGGTCGGGGAAGAGTGCGGTCGAGCTGATCGACTCACTGGGTACCTCCGATGGACCGAAGGCGTTGTTCGTGCACGGGAGCAACTTGCTCGTGTCGGCGCCGAACCTGGCCTCGGTCCGCGAGCGGCTGTCCGCGCTGGACCTCCTGGTGGTCGCCGATGTGGTGCCGTCGGAGACCGCGCTGCTGGCCGACGTGGTCTTCCCGGTCACCCAGTGGGCCGAGGAGGACGGCACGATGACGTCCCTGGAAGGCCGGGTGCTCCGTCGCCGTACAGCTCTTGAGGCGCCCGGTGACGTGCGCAGCGATCTTGCGGTGTTCGCCGGGATCGCCGAGCGACTCGGCGTACCGGGGTTCTCGACCGACCCGGCCGAGGTGTTCGAGGAGTTGCGCCGGGCGAGTGCCGGTGGAAAGGCGGACTACTCGGGGATCACGTGGGACCGGCTGGACGCGGGCGAGGCGCTGTTCTGGCCGGTGCCGGCCGACAGGCACCCGGGGACGCCGCGGTTGTTCGCAGACCGTTTCGCGACGCCGGACGGCCGGGCGCACGTCGTACCCGTCGACCACCGGCCGGTCGCCGACGACCTCAGCGCCGACGCGCCGCTCTACCTGGTGACCGGGCGGCTGCTGCAGCACTACCAGAGCGGTGCGCAGACCCGGCGGGTGCCGGAGCTGGCGGAGGCCGAACCAGAGGTGTACGCCGAGATTCATCCGCGCGTCGCGGCGCAGCGGGGGATCGGCGACGGGCGTCCGATGCGGCTGCGGACGGCGCGCGGATCGATGGTGCTGCCGGCCCGCGTGACCGCGGACGTCCGGCCGGACACCGTGTTCGTGCCGTTCCACTTCGGCGGCGCCGAGGCCGTCAACGAGCTGACCAACGATGCGTTGGACCCGGTGTCCCGGATGCCCGAGTTCAAGGCGTCTGCCGTCGACGTCACCGCCGCAGCCCTCCCGGCGAGGGGGTTACCGGCATGAGTCCTGGCATCAAAGTGGTGATCATCGGCGGTGGGATGGCGGGCCGGCGCCTGGCGGCGTTGCTGCCCTCGGACGACGTCACGGTCCTCGGTGACGAACCGTCGTACAACCGCAGCCGGCTGACGGAGTACGTCGCGGGTCGCGCGGATGTTGCTCTGGGCACCGAATCGGTGACGACGGCGGTGGCGGTCGATCGCCGACGCCAGGTGGTGGCGGATGCGGCCGGCGGCGAGCATCGGTACGACCACTTGGTGTTCGCGACCGGCGCGGTGCCGGTCGTGCCCGCGGCGGTTCGGCGGGCATCCGGCGTACGCACATTGCGGTCGTTGGACGACGCGCGGGCGATCGTGTCCGAGGCCGCCCAGGTACGGCGCGCTGTCGTGCTGGGCGGCGGCGTACTGGGTGTCGAGACCGCGTGCGCACTGCGCGAACGTGGTGTCGCGGTGACGCTAGTTCACGACGGCGAAACCCTTCTGGACAAGACCGCTCGGCTCTCGGCCGGGCGTCGCGTGACGCGCGCCGTACGGCGTCTCGGCGTCGAGGTCCTGCTCAACGCCGAGACCTCCAGGACCGAACTGAAGGACGGCCGCTTCCGTTGCCTGACGTTGCGGAACGGCGCCGAGGTGTACGGCGAACTGCTCGTCGTGGCCTGTGGTGTCCGAGCGCGGGCGGAGCTGGCGGACGGCCTCACCGTGCGCGACGGGATCGTCGTGGACGAGACGTTGACCAGTCCCGACGACTCGCGCGTGCACGCGATCGGCGACTGCGCCGAGATCGACGGGCGCGTGACCGGCACTGTCGAGTCGGCGTGGGCACAGGCCGAGATCCTCGCGAAACAGTTGGCCGGTGAGGCGGCCGAACTGCCCGAGTACGAGGTCGTCCGGGTGACGTCCGGCGGGCTCGATCTGCTCGTCCTCGGTGACAAGGACGAGGACGGCGAGGTGGTACGGCTCGAGGACGACGAGCGCTACGTGCGCGCCGTCCTGCGCGACGGCGTCGTGAGATCGGCCGTCGCGGTGGGTGCCCCCGAGGTCGCCGCCGAGCTCGTCCTGCTGGCGGACCGCGGGACGCCGGTGGTCGCGGACGGACTGCTCGGTGAGCCGACCGCCGTACCGACGACGACGAAGGTGCCGCCGGTGTGCAGGTGCAACGGCGTCACCAGGGCCGCGATCGAAGCGGCCTGGCGTGGAGGTGCCGACAGTGTCGCCGGCATCGCCGCCACGACGCGGGCGACGACCGGGTGCGGCAGTTGCACCGGTGCCGTCGGCGAACTGCTCGACCGCCTCCGGCGCGGCGAGACCGAACCAGTCCCGAGCAGGAGGGCGACGATGGCAGAGCTGAAGAAGGCCAAGCACGTGGTGGTGGTCGGCGGCGGGATGGTCGCGCACCGCCTGGTCGAGGCGCTGCGGCAGCGCGACACCGAGGTGACCTACCGGATCACGGTCTTCGCCGAGGAGCCGCGGCTGCCGTACGACCGGGTTGCGCTGACCAGCTACTTCTCCGGCCGCGACCCGCACGACCTGTCTCTCGGTGACCCCGGTCTGTGGGACGACCCTGCGGTGACCTTGCGCAAGGGTGTGCAGATCACGTCGATCGACACCGCGGCGAAGGCGGTCACGACCGCGCGCGGCGAGCAGGTCGAGTACGACGAATTGGTCCTGGCCACCGGCTCCGCCGCGTTCGTGCCACCGGTGAAGAACAACGACGCGCAGGGCTGTTTCGTCTACCGGACGATCGACGACGTGGCGGCGCTGCGCACGTACGTCGAGCGGCTGAAGGGCGAAGGCAAGCAGGTCAACGGTGTCGTCGTCGGCGGTGGTCTGCTCGGTCTGGAGGCGGCCGGTGCATTGCGGGCGCTGGGCGCCGGGACCAAGGTCGTCGAGTTCGCGCCGCGGCTGATGCCGTTGCAGGTCGACGAGGGCGGTGGCTCGGCGCTGGCCCGGTTGATCGAGGGGCTCGACGTCGAGGTACTGACCGCGACCCAGTGCCAGCGGGTGAAGCTCACCTCGCAGGGTGCGGCCCGGGCGATGGCCGTTGCCGACGGCCCCGATCTGCCCGCCGACGTGGTGGTGTTCGCGACCGGTGTCCGGCCGCGGGACGAGCTCGGGCGCGAGGCCGGTCTGCAGATCGGCGAGCGCGGCGGTGTGGTGGTCGACGAGGCCTGCCGGGCGTCGGTGCCCGGCGTCTGGGCGATCGGTGAGGTCGCGTGTATCGAGGGTCGCGTCTGGGGTCTGATCGCACCGGGGTACACGATGGCGGAAATCGTCGCGGACCGGCTGCTCGGCGGCGCGGCGACGTTCCCGGGCGCCGACACGTCCACGAAGCTGAAGCTGCTCGGCGTCGACGTCGCGAGCTTCGGTGACGCGTTCGGTGCGACTGAGGGCGCGCTGGACATCGTGTACGCCGACCCGGTGGCCGGTGTCTACAAGAAGCTCGTCCTGTCCGATGACGCCCGTACTCTGCTCGGCGGCATTCTGGTCGGCGACGCATCGGCGTACTCCGGTCTGCGCCCGATGGTCGGTCGCGAGCTGGGCGCCGACCCGGCTGCATTCTTGCTGCCGGAAGGTGCCGGTCCGGTGCAGCTCGAGCTGCCCGACGACGCGCCGGTGTGCTCGTGCAACAACGTGTCGGCCGGGACGATCCGCTGCGCGGTCCGCGACGAGGGGTGCACCGACATCAAGTCGGTGTGCGGCCGGACCAAGGCCGGTACGTCGTGCGGCTCATGCCTGCCGAT
The DNA here is from genome assembly GCF_040649595.1 of Kribbella sp. NPDC048915. NCBI lineage: Bacteria > Bacillati > Actinomycetota > Actinomycetes > Propionibacteriales > Kribbellaceae > Kribbella > Kribbella sp. NPDC048915. The sequence continues at coordinate 19,808 of NZ_JBEZFT010000041.1, forward strand.
CGTCAAGAACCTGCTGAACACCGAGCTCACCAAGGCCGGAGTCGAGGTCAGCAAGGCGTTGTGCGAGCACTTCGCACTGTCCCGGGCGGAGCTGTTCGACGTCGTCCGGGTCACCGAACTGCGGACGTTCAGCGAGATCGTCGAGCGGCACGGTACCGGCCGCGGCTGCGACATCTGCAAGCCCGTGGTGGCGTCGATCCTGGCCAGCCTCGACCCGGCCGGGCACGTCCTCGAGGGTGAGCGCGCGGCGCTGCAGGACACCAACGACCACGTGATGGCCAACATGCAGAAGGACGGCACGTACTCGGTCGTCCCGCGGATCCCGGGCGGCGAGATCACGCCGGAGGGCCTGATCACGATCGGCGAGGTGGCCCGCGACTTCGGGCTGTACACGAAGATCACCGGCGGCCAGCGGGTCGACCTGTTCGGTGCCCGGATCGAGCAGCTGCCGGCGATCTGGAAGCGGCTGGTGGACGCCGGCTTCGAGTCCGGCCACGCCTACGGCAAGGCGTTGCGGACAGTGAAGTCGTGCGTGGGCTCGACGTGGTGCCGGTACGGCGTACAGGACTCGGTCGGGATGGCGATCGCGCTGGAACTGCGGTATCGCGGACTGCGCTCGCCGCACAAGCTCAAGCTCGGCGTCTCCGGCTGTGCGCGTGAGTGCGCCGAGGCACGCGGCAAGGACGTCGGCGTGATCGCCACCGAGAAAGGCTGGAACCTGTACGTCGGCGGCAACGGCGGGATGACGCCGCGGCACGCCGAACTGCTGGCGTCCGACCTGACCGACGAAGAGCTGTTCCAGGCGATCGACCGGTTCCTGATGTACTACATCCGGACCGGCGACCGCCTGCAGCGCACCTCGGTGTGGATCCGCGAGCTCGAGGGCGGTCTCGACCACGTCCGCGACGTGGTGCTGAACGACAGCCTCGGCATCGCCGCCGACCTGGACGCCGCGATGGCCAAGCACGTCGACTCCTACGTCGACGAATGGCAGGCCACGCTGAACGATCCCGACAAGCTGGCCCGGTTCGTGTCGTTCGTGAACGCGCCGGACCAACCCGACGCCGACCTGCGGTACGTGGTCGAGCGCAACCAGCCGCGGCCGGCCACCCCGGCCGAACGCGGGCAGCTGGAGCCGGTCCTGCTGGCCGGTCCCCGATTGGAGGTACGTCGATGACCATCGCTGCTCTTGGATCGACGGTGATCTGCAGGCTGGATGCACTGCTGCCGGAGCGCGGGGTCGCCGCGTTGCTGGGGGAGACGCAGATCGCGCTGTTCCGCACCTACGACGACGAGGTGTTTGCCATCGGCAACCAGGATCCGTTCAGCGGGGCGAATGTGATGTCCCGCGGCATCGTCGGGAGCCGCGGCGACGTACTCACGGTGGCGTCGCCGATGTTCAAGCAGGTCTTCGATCTGCGCACCGGGGCGTGCCTGGACGACCCCGAGGTGTCGCTGCCCGTTCATCCGGTGCAGATCGTCGACGGACAGGTCACGGTCGGCCCGGCGAGCCTGGTGGGGCCGGGTGACCACTAGGTCCGGGCCGCTCAACGGCTGCACGATCGCGATCACCGCGCACCGGCGCGCGGAGGATCTGATCGCGTCGTTCGAGCGGCGCGGCGCGAAGGTCCTGCACGCGCCGACCCTGCAGATCGTGCCGGTCGCAGACGACCACGCGCTGCTCGAGGCGACCCGGCGGGTGATCGCGAACCCGCCGGACGACGTCGTGGTCACCACGGCGGTCGGGTTCCGCGGCTGGATCGAGGCGGCCGACACCGCCGGCCTGGCCGCGGATCTGCTCGGCACGCTGGAGCAGTCGCGGCTGCTCGCCCGCGGTCCGAAGGCGCGCGGTGCGATCCGGGCGGCCGGGCTGGTCGAGCACTGGTCCGCGCGGTCCGAGACCACGGCCGAGGTGGTCGAATGGTTGCGCGCGCAGGGCGTCGGCGGACGGAAGATCGTCGTACAGCTGCACGGGCTATCCGATCCGGGGTTGCAGGACGCGCTGCGGTCGGCGGGTGCGTCGGTGCGCGGTCTGGAGGTGTACCGCTGGGGTCCGGCGCCGGATCCGGCGGCCGTGGAGAAGATGATTGCGCAGGTGTGTGCGGGGACCGTGGACGCCGTCGTGCACACGTCTGCTCCGGGGGCGCAGGCGATGCTCGACGCGGCGGCGCTGAACGGTCAGTACGACGAGTTGACGTCGGCGTTGCGGACCGGGCGGGTGCTCAACGCGTGCGTGGGTCCAGTCACAGCCGGGCCTTTCGTGGCGTTGGGCCTGGACCCGTTGGTGCCGGATCGGTATCGGCTGGGTGCCCTGATCCGGATCGTCACCGACCGGTTGACCGACGACAACGCACGGTCGATCGAGACAGCTTTCGGGCAGTTGGTGATCCGCGGTGGTGCGGCCGTGCTGGACGGCGTCGTACTGCCGTTGGGCCCGGGACCGCGTGCTGTGCTGGCGGCGTTGGTTGCGGCCGGCGGGGACGTGGTGTCGCGTCCGGAGTTGCTCGCTGTACTGCCTGGGGCGGAGGACGTGCATGCGGTCGAGGTGACGGTCAACCGGCTGCGTACTGCGGTCGGGCGTCCTGAGCTCGTTCGTACCGTCGTCCGCCGCGGCTACCGCCTGGCCCTTGAACCCGCAGGAGTTCCGACATGACCGATCTCGTTGCTGTTGCCCACGGTACGGTCGACCCACGCGGGATCGCGGCCGTCCACGAACTGGTCCGCGAGATGTCGCGTCGGCGCCCCGATCTCGCCGTCTCACTCGGATTCGTCGACCTCCAGCGGCCGGCGCTGCCGGATCTGGTCCAGCGCGTCACCACGGACGCCGACCGCGCGATCGTCGTACCGCTGCTGCTGAGCGCCGGCTACCACGTGTACGTCGACGTTGCGGCCGAAGTGTGGCGACACCGCGGCCTGGTCCACGCGGCCGGTGCCCTCGGCCCGGATCCGCTGCTCGTCGAGATCCTCGCGGATCGACTGGGTGACCTGTCGGGTGTCGACTCGGTCGTCCTCGCCGCGGCCGGCTCCTCCGACCCCCGCGCCTTGGCCGACTGCGAAACCACCGCCGAACTGCTCTCCGACCGCGTCGACCGCCCCGTGACCGTCGGCTACATCTCCGGCACCGGCGAACGCCTCCCGTCGGTCCTCACCCGCACCCCCGGCCGCGTCGCGGTCGCGACGTACCTCCTCGCCCCCGGCTTCTTCCACACTCTGATCCACCGCCACGCGGGCTCCCGATTCGTCTCCGCCCCCCTGGCCCCCGACCCCCGCCTGGCCACCCTCGCCCTGCACCGCTACGACGAGGCCCTCCACCGCAACGACACCGCCCACCGCAACGACACCGCCCACCGCAACGACACCGTCCAGCACCCCACCGTCCAGCACCCCACCGTCCAGCACCCCACCGTCCAGCACCCCACCGTCCAGCACCCCACCGTCCAGCACCCCACCGTCCAGCACCCCGCGTCCCTCGCCGTCTGACCCCCGCACCCCCAGCCCGCGCGTGACCCGAACCCTCCGCACGACCCGAACCCTCCGCGTGGCCCGAGGTCCCGGGGCTTGAACAGGAAACGGTGGGCTTGCACCCGTTATTGCCTGTCCAAGGTCCCCATTGCCTGTCCAAGGTCCCCGCCACGCGGACACACCCCCCGCGCAGCCCGAGCCCCGCGGTGGGTTTACCCACGGTGTTGTGGGTTCCGTACTCGTCAGACGGGTTGGGAACCCCCCACGCGGTGGGTGAACCCACCGTGTGGGCGAGGTCGGGGACCGTCGGGCGCGTCTGATGGGTGCGGCCGGCCAGTGGGAGCGGAGCGCAGCGGGTCGGGGGCGGGTTGTCAGGAGTGAAGCGTGGGGAGGATGGTGGAGGGGTGAGCGGAAAGAGATGGTCGGAGCTGTCTTCCACGCAGCGGAAGTTCATCGTCGTCGGCGGGGTGGTCGACAGTGTGCTGAAGGCGGTGGCGTTGGCGGATCTGGCGCGGCGGCCTGCTGATCAGATCCGCGGCCCCAAACCGCTGTGGGGGTTGGTTCTTGGGATCTCGAATTCGTTGGGTACGGCGCCGCTCGTCTACTGGTTCTTCGGGCGGAAACGCCGCTAGATCGGGCCCGAAGGTGTGCACGCTCGACAGTTAGTGTGGTGTGGGGCGGGTGTGTTCGGTGTCTGGTTCACGCTCGGCTGTGGCCCGTGGCACGGGAGACGTCCTGTCGACCTGACACGCGCCACACGCCCTAGGCGAGCGCCGGAGCCAGGTGGGCTTCCTCGTAGCCGTAGTGGGACTCGAGCGTCGCGGTCAGGCGGTCGATGTCGGTGCGGAGGCGTTGGGTTTCGGCGCGGGTGGGGGCGGCGGACAACTGGTCGAGCGTGGTGGAGATCTGCTCGTTGAGGGCGGCTACCTCGGTGTGCTCTTGGGAGAGCCGGTCGAGGACGGGCTTGAGTTCCGGGAAGTCGGCGGCGAGGCGAGGGAAGACGCTGTCTTCGCGTGAGTGGTGTGCGTGCAGCGCGCCGCAGAAGGACAGGCAGTGCTCGTGCAGCGAGGTCAGTCGCTCAGGAGCGGGGCCTGAGCCGTCGAGGTACGCGTCGACCGCGGCGAGGGTGGCAGACAGTTGTTCACGCAGGCCGTCGTGGATCGCGCGCAGTTGTGCAGCGGCCGCGGCGACCCGATCAGATCCGGCGGTGGTGGATTCGGAAGGCATACGCTGTTCTCCGGCAACGGTTTAGCTTTGCAAGCAAAGTAGTTTTGAGGACAAAGGTATGTCAAGTGTCGACGACAGCATCCGTGCGCTTCTGCTGCTGATGCCGCGGATGGTCGGGCGGACCAAGCGGATCAAGGTGCCCGACGAACTCGCCGGGCTCAATCTCGCGCCGCGGCACCTGAGTCTGTTCGCCTACCTGCTCTTCGACGGACCGTTGCACGTCAACGAGCTCGCCGAGCGTCTCGAGGTCACTCCGGCCACCGTGAGCCTGATGGTCAGCGAGCTGACCCGCAAAGGCATTCTCGAGCGTCGCGAGGATCCGGATGATCGCCGGCGTGCGATCGTCACCTTGTCCGAGGCGCACCGTCCGGCGATCGACGCGTGGCTGGCCCGGGGTGCGCGGGCGTGGCGCGCTGCCCTCGAACCACTCAACGACGACGAGCGGACGCTGTTCGTCAACACGCTGAAGGCTTACGAAGACGCCCTTTGACGGCTGCGGAGGGCGGTCAGGTCGGCCTGGCAGCGGGCCTCGACCTCGGCCAGGTCCTGGAGGGTCTCCTCGATGTCGCGGCGGCGTTGTTCGAGTTCGGCGCGGCGGTGGGCGATCTGGTCCAGGAGGTACTCGAGCTGACCCTCCTCGCCGGGTTCGGCGTCGTACATGTCGACGATCTTGGCGATCTCGTCGAGCGAGAACCCGAGCCGCTTGCCGCGCAGGATCAGCGCCAGGCGGACGCGGTCGCGCGGGTGGTACACGCGCACGGTGCCGCGACGTTCGGGGGTGAGCAGGCCGCGGTCCTCGTAGAACCTGATCGTTCGCAGGGTCACGTCGTACTCGGCGGCCAGTTCGGCGATCGACCAGGTCTGAGCGGACACCTGGCTATTGTGCATGCTGCCCAGCGTGCTTTACGTTTACGTAAGCGTCAAGCACGAAGGAGTGCCGCATGTTCGAGTTGTCGGCGGAGCATCAGGAGTTCCGGCGGAGTGTCCGCGACTTCGCGGCGGCGGAGATCGCGCCGCACGCGGCCGAGTGGGACCGCAAGCACTACTTCCCGGTGGAGGTCGTGCAGAAGATGGGGCGGCTCGGGCTGTTCGGCCTGACCGCGCCCGAGGAGTACGGCGGTGCCGGCGGCGACTTCACCAGCCTGTGCGTGGCGATCGAGGAGATCTCCCGGGTCGACCAGTCGATGGGGATCACGCTCGAGGCCGCGGTCGGGCTCGGGATCAACCCGATCCTGACGTTCGGCACCGACGAGCAGAAGGCCACCTGGCTGCCGGACCTGGTCGCGGGCCGCACGCTCGCCGGGTTCGGGCTGACCGAGCCGGAGTCCGGGTCGGACGCCGGTGCCACCAGGACCCGCGCGGTGCTCGACAACGGCGAATGGGTGATCGACGGCTCGAAGCAGTTCATCACGAACTCCGGCTCGTCCATCACCTCGTGTGTCACGGTCACCGCGCGCACCGGCGAGCGGCCGGACGGCAAGCCGGAGATCTCCACGATCATCGTCCCCAGCGGTACGCCGGGATTCACCGCGGAAGCGGCGTACGACAAGCTCGGCTGGCATGCCAGCGACACGCACCCGCTGTCGTTCGTGAACTGCCGTGTGCCGGAGGCGAACCTGCTCGGCGAACGCGGCAAGGGGTTCGCGCAGTTCCTCGCGACGCTCGACGACGGGCGGGTCGCGATCGCGGCCGTTGCGCTCGGCTGCATCCGCGCCTGCCTGGAGCTGTCCGTGCAGTACGCCGGTGAGCGGCAGACGTTCGGCGTACCGATCGGGCGTAAGCAGGGGGTCGCGTTCCAGATCGCCGACCTGAAGGTGATGGCCGACGCGGCCGAAATGCTCGTGTACCGGGCGGCGGCGCTGAAGGACGCGGGCGCGCCGATGGCCGAGTTCAAGCAGGCGGCGTCGGTGGCCAAGCTGTACGCGACCGAATCCGCGGTGACCGCGACCCGGATCGCGACCCAGGTGTTCGGCGGCTACGGCTTCATGGAGGAGTACCCGGTGACGCGCTTCTACCGCGACGCGAAGATCCTGGAGATCGGCGAGGGTACGTCGGAGGTCCAGCGGATGCTGATCGCCCGCAGCCTCGGACTCCCGGTGGAATGATGACCCTATGACGCACGACCACTGGACCGAGGTCAAGGTCGCTCGGGAAGCCACGCTCGCGCCGTCCGAGAAGGCGGCGGCGAAGCTCGAGAGTCAGAACAAGTTGTACGTCCGCGACCGGATCGCGCTGCTTGTCGACGAGGGCAGCTTCGTCGAGGACGCCCAGCTCGCCAACGCACTGAACCCGGGCCTGCCCGCGGACGGCGTGGTCACCGGCCGGGCGCTCGTCGACGGGCGACCCGCGCTGATCGTCGCCAACGACCCGACCGTGAAGGCGGGCTCGTGGGGTGCGCGGACGGTCGAGAAGATCGTCCGGGTGACCGAGGTGGCGCTTCGCGACGAGCTACCGGTGTTCTGGCTGATCGACTCCGCAGGCGCCCGGATCACCGACCAGGTCCAGCTGTTCCCGGGCCGGCGCGGTGCGGGCCGGATCTTCCACAACCAGGTCGCGTTGTCCGGCAAGGTCCCGCAGATCTGCTGCTTGTTCGGCCCGTCGGCCGCGGGCGGTGCGTACATCCCGGCGTTCTGCGACATCGTGATCATGGTCGACGGCAACGCCTCGATGTACCTCGGGTCGCCGCGAATGGCCGAGATGGTGGTCGGCGAGAAGGTCACGCTGGAGGAGATGGGCGGCGCCCGGATGCACACGAGTGTGTCCGGCTGCGGCGACCTGCTCGCGAGCGACGACACCGAGGCGATCGAGCTGGCCAAGCAGTACTTCTCCTACCTGCCCGGATCGTGGCGCTCGCGTCCCCCGTCGTACGACGTCTCGGAGCCGGCGCGTGACTTCACCCGGGACCTGGTGCCGGCCGAGGAGAGCGTCGGGTTCGACATCCACGACGTGATCGACGCGCTGGTCGACGCGGACACGTTCTTCGAGGTCAAACCGGCGTACGCGCCGGAGCTCGTGACCGGGTTCGGGCTGCTGGCCGGTCAGGTGGTCGGGATCGTCGCGAACCAGCCGGCCGTGAAGGGCGGCGTCCTGTTCGTGGACTCCGCCGACAAGGCGGCCCGGTTCATCTGGCTGTGCGACGCGTTCAACGTGCCGCTGGTGTACCTGTGCGACGTGCCGGGGTTCATGATCGGCAGCGAGGTGGAGCGCGCCGGCATCATTCGGCACGGCGCGAAGATGATCACCGCGGTGTCCGAGGCGACCGTGCCGACCGTCTCGGTGATCGTCCGCAAGGCGTACGGCGCCGGGCTGTACGCGATGTGCGGCCCGGGGTTCTCGCCGGACGCCTGTGTTGCGCTGCCGACCGCGAAGATCGCGGTGATGGGGCCTGAGGCGGCGATCAACGCCGTGTACTACAACAAGATCCAGGAGATCGCCGACGAGGGCGAACGGGTCGAGTACGTGTCCCGGCTGCGCGAGGAGTACGAGACCGACATCGACATCCTCCGGCTGGCCGCGGACCTCGTCATCGACGCGATCGTGGAGCCGGAGAACCTGCGTGCCGACCTGATCGCACGACTCGCCGCAGCCCAGTCCAAGGACCGGACGTTCTCGCACCGCCGGCACGGCGTACCGCCCGTTTAGATAGGCTCAACGGGTGAATGCAAACGATTTCGCGCGTCGGGTCCGGTCCCGGGAGAAACTGGTCGGGTACTGGATCACGCTGGACGCGCCGCCGGCCGCCGAGCGGATCGCCAGGCTCGGCTACGACTACGTGGTGCTCGACGCGCAGCACGGCCTGATCGGGTACCAGGGACTGATGACCGGTCTGCTCGCCGTCGACGCGGGATCCGCGATCGGCCCGCGGCCGACGGTCGGACTGGTGCGGGTCGAGGCCAACGACCCGACGCCGATCGGGCGCGCGCTGGACGCCGGTGCGACCGGCGTGATCGTGCCGCTGGTGGACACCGCGGACGACGTGGCGCGCGCCGTCCGCGCGGCGAAGTACCCGCCGGTGGGCGTGCGCTCGTACGGGCCGATGCGGGCGTCGCTGCGGATCGGTCCGGAGCCCGCGGACAGCAACGACGCGACCGTGGTGCTTGCGATGATCGAGACGCCGCTCGGCCTGCAGAACGTCGCCGAGATCTGCGCGACGCCCGGTCTGGACGGCGTGTACGTCGGCCCGTCGGATCTCAGCCTCGCGCTCGGTGCGCGCTTCCCGGGGGACCCGGAGGTGGCGGGTCCGTTCGAGGAGGCGGTCGAGCTGATCGCGCGGACCGCGCAGGAAGCCGGCGTCGCGGCGGGCATTCACACCTTTGACGGCGAGTCGGCGAAGAAGCGGCTGGAGCAGGGCTACACCTACGCCACCGTCGCCTCCGACCTCAGCCACCTCGAGGCCGCCGCGACCGCACACTTGGAAACCGCCCGGTCCTAGGAACACCCCGGCGTGCTCGCAGGTTAAGTTCGGAAGGAGCACATCGAGGAGGTCCGGGGATGAAGGCACCAGAGCGTGGCGCGTTGCCGCGTGGACTGGCGGCGACCTTGGGACGGGCGTACGGGCGGCTGACCGAGACGGTGCAGGGGCTCAGCGACGCGGACTTCCAGCGCGAGACCCGCTGCCCGGGGCTGCCGGTCGGGCCGATGCTCGTCCATCTGTTGTTCGATGCGGAGCGGGCGCTGGTCGCGTTCGCGAGCCCGGCGGCCGCGGAGGCGGACCGCGACTTCGTCTCGTACTGGCAGGACTTCCCGCCGCAGCCCGAGGGGGACACCGGGTTCGAGCGCGGCGTCGCGGCGGCGTACCGCAAGCCCGGTGTGCTCGTGCAGCACTGGCGTGAGGTCTCCGAGGCGGCGGTGCGCGCAGCGGCGACCGCGCTGGCGACCAAGGGGCACCGGATCGAGACCCAGGGTCATGTCCTGCAGGCGTCCGACTTCGTTGCCACGTTGGTGCTCGAGGCAACGGTTCACCACCTCGACCTGATCGTCGGCCTGCCCGGGGCGCCGGAGCCCGACCCGGAGGGGCTGCAGGTCACGGCGCGGACGCTGGACGGATTGTTCGGCCCAGAGGCGTGGGACGTGATCGACTGGGACACCACGACCTACATCCTCAAGGCGACCGGCCGGCTGCCGCTCGACGAGGACGATCAGGACATGCTCGGTCCCTACGCCAAGCGGCTGCCGCTGCTCGGCTGACGACGGATCGACTCAGAGCACTCCGGCGAACGGGTCGTCGAGGCTCGTCCAGTCCAGACCGGCGAGCTCGGACTCGGTCAGCAGGCAGGCGTCCAGGACGGTCTGCAGGCGGTCCGGGTCGAGGCCGACACCGGTGGCGACGAGCGTGCACTCGGCCAGGTGCTCGGTGTCGGACCATTCGCCGAGCGTCCCGAGCGAGGCGCTGTAGCCGGCGGACTCCCAGCGCACGCGTTGCGTTGGGCGGTTCGCCAGCCAGACCACGCCACGGCTGCGGACCACTCCGTCCACGATGTCCTCGAGTGCGTCGTTCAGCCGGGCCGGGTGCAGCGGCCGGGTCGACCGCCACAGGACTGTCGTCACCCCGTCACCGCTCGGCTGCACGCGGTCCGCGGCCGCGAGCTCGCCGGCCCACGCCTCGGCCGCGTCGAAGTCGAACCGTCCGGTCCGCGCGACCGCCCCTTGCGGTACGCCGTCCGGATCGGTCGAGACCACCGCGGTCCGCGGGTTCAGGTGCAGCAGCAGGTGCTCCAGGCGCGCGGGCGCCGTACTGCGATGCGCATTGGCCAGCACGCACACATCGGCGTACTCGATCTGGCGGGCGGTGAGCTCCGCGACGTTGCGCCGATCCGGTGCGCCGAGGGCGAGGCCGCGTTCCGCGAGCAGTTCGTCACCGGACAGTTGCTCGACCAGCAGTACGGCGTCGGTGACGCAGGTGACCGTGTCGACGGCGATCTCCGGCAGCGCGGACGTCAGCGCGGCGACCAGCGGCCGCGCCTCCATCGCGGGCGGCGCCGAGACGACGACGTGATCCCAGTGACCGCGCGCGACGAGCGCTTCGAGCAACGGGACGAGCGACTCGATCAGCTGGCACGCCCCGCAGTCCTCCCCGACCGTGAACTCGCCGGCGTCGACCGGCCCCGCGGCGTCCCAGACCCGCCAGGTCAGCACTTCCCGATCGGGCAGATCGTCCTGACCGACGCTCACGACCACCGTGGTGGCGTCGGTCATCGCGGTCAGGACGGGCTCCCGCAACGTCGTGGAGAGCCCGACCAGCAAGGACAGCGGAGTTTCGGCTCGGGCGGTCATGACGAAATCGTATGAAAACGGTTTTCATCAGTCCAGGCCTCCCGGCGCGCCGCGACCCGATCAATTCAGGGGCGTGCGCTCCCGATCGTCTGGTAGGTAAGGGACATGGCGATCGAGATCGGGCAGTTCACCGGCAGCTGGGAAGAGCTCGTCGAGCTCCTGGACGTGGCGTTCTCGGCGCCGTGGAGCGAGGAGCAGTACACCGCCGAGCGGCTGGTGTGGGAGCGGGAGCGCAGCATCGTCGCGAGCGAGGACGGGCAGCTCGTCGGGCACACCGGTACGTTCTCGCACCTGATGACCGTGCCCGGCGGGCAGTTGCCGGTCGCGGGCGTGACGATGGTCGGGGTCCGCGCGACGCACCGGCGCCGTGGCATCCTGCGCGACCTGATGCGCCGGCAGCTGACCGATGTCCACGAAGCCGGCCGCGAACCGCTGGCGGCGTTGACCGCGAGCGAGCCGGTGATCTACCCGCGGTTCGGGTACGGGCTGGCGGCCGTCTACCAGGAGATCGCCGTACCGAAGGCGTCGCGCGGGCTGCGGCCGGTGGCCGGCATCGACGACGTCCGGATCCGGTACGTCGACGCGCGCGAGTACCTCCACCGCTGCGCCGACTTGCGGAACAAGCTCGCGGCCGAGCGGCCCGGTCACTTCGTGCACGACGAGCGCTGGCGTGAGTACGCGATCAGCAACACCGTCACGATCGACACCGACAACGCGTCCAAGCTGCGCTGCGTCGTCGCGGAGCGGGACGGCGAGCTCACCGGGTTCGCGTACTACCGGACCAAGCGCGCGGACAAGGGGTACGTCGACGTCCAGCGGGTGCATGCGGTGGACATCGCGTCGCATGCGGCGTTGTGGCGATACCTGCTCGAGCCGGACCTGCTCAGCGAAACGCACTGCGAGATGCTCGCGCTCGACGACCCGCTGCTGGACCTGCTGCTCGACCCGCGCGCGCCGAACCCGGTCACCCGGGACGGCCTGTGGATCCGTCCGGTCGACGTACGACGGGCGCTCGCCGGCCGGACGTACGCGCAGGACATCGACGTCGTGCTCGAAGTGGTCGACGAGTTCCTGCCCTGGAACGCGGGACGTTGGCACCTGAGCGGCGGACCGGACGGCGCCTCGTGCGAGTCCGTGTCCCGCGACGCCGACCTGACCCTCGACGTCCGCGACCTGGGCGCGGTGTACCTCGGCCGGCCGTCGCTGGCGCGGCTCGGCCGAGCCGGTCTGGTCACCGAGCATCGGGCCGGCGCGCTGGCCGCGACCTCGGAAGCGTTTTCCACATCGCGGTTGCCGTTCCTCGACACGGGCTTCTGACGGGGTAGCCTGCCCAGATGCAGAGGGAGCGTCGGGGTCCGCTCGCGGCGGTCGCCGTTCTGCTCGTGGGGCTGCTGGCAGCCGGCTTCGTCGTGCTCGCCTCCGCGAGCGGTCCGGTGCGTCCGGTGAGCGACAGCACCCTGAGCTCCAGCCCGAAGCCGCTGCCCACCCGCAGTGCCGACGTGACCGCCGCGCCGCAGTCACAGCCGACCCCGTTGGTGATCCCGCCGGGCAAGACACCCGCCTGGGTGCTGTCGCTGTGGCAGGCCGTCGTGTACCTGGTGATCGCCGCCGTGGTCGCGGTCATCGTGGTGCTCATCGTCCGCATCGTGCGCCGCGTTCGGCTGCCGCACGTGGAGTCCGTCGAGCAGGACTGGGAGCGGCTGAAGAGCGAGCGGTTGGCGGAGGCCGTCGACACCGGGCTGGCGCGGATCGACACCGGTACGGCGACCGACGCAGTGGTCGCGTGCTGGGTCGCCCTCGAGCAGGCAGCCGCCTCGGCCGGCGTACCGCGGGATCCGGCCGAGACACCGGCCGAGTTCACCGTTCGGGTGCTGGGCATCGGAGGGATCTCCGAGCCGCAGCTGATCCGGCTGGGTGAGCTGTACCGCGAGGCGCGCTACTCGACGCACGGCTCGAGCGAGCAGGCGCGGACCGAGGCGCGCGCGGCGCTGCTTCGGCTGCGCGACGAGCTTGCGGTCGCGACGGAGGCTTCGCCATGAGCGTGTACCGCTGGGCTCCGCTGGAGGAGAAGCCGCCGCCGCCCGAAGCCGGCGAACCGACCCGCCGGCTCTGGCCGCGCAAGCTGCTCGTGCAGCACGTGGGGTTCGCGGTGCTGGCAAGTCTGGTCGCGGTGGGCGCGTTCAGCGCGGCCGGGATGGCGCCGCGGCCGTTGTGGTTCGTGGCGACGGCGATCGCGGTCGGGGTCGGGTCCCTCGCGCTCCGGTTGCTGCTGCCGCAGGTCCTCGAGACGAGCTGGCCCGGCCGGTACGACGACCGGCTCGCCCAGCTGCGGTCGCGGATGACCGACAACCGCACGCAGTTCATCGCCACCTGGGTGCAGGAGTCGAACCGCGAACGACGCGCCGGCGAAGGGTCACGCACGTTCGTCCGGCGGATCCGGCCGTTGCTGCTCGAATTGACCACCGACCGCCTCGTGCACCAGCACGGCGTCGACCCCGAGCAGGAACCGGATCGGGCCCGCGGCATCACCGGCGAGCGGCTCTGGCAGCTGATCTACGACGAGGACAAACGCACCGCGTCCCTCGACGACATCGAGTACGCGATCCACACCATCGAGAACCTGTGAGGGACGGCAGCGACATGGCAGTGAGCGAGATGACGCCGGCCGAGGTGTCCGGGCTGAGCCGCGAGGTCCTGGACCGCGTCGGCCAGGCCGTGGTCGGCAAGACCGAGGCGCTCGAACTGGTGCTCGCGGGCATCCTGGCCGGCGGGCATGTATTGCTCGAGGACTACCCGGGGCTGGCGAAGACGCTGGCCGCGCGGTCGTTCGCGCAGGCGCTCGGGCTGGAGTTCCGGCGCGTGCAGTTCACGCCTGACCTGCTGCCGTCGGATGTCACCGGCGGGTTCGTGTACGACCAGAAGGAGTCCGAGTTCGCGTTCCGCCCGGGGCCGATCTTCACCGGGCTGCTGCTGGCCGACGAGATCAACCGGACGCCGCCGAAGACCCAGGCGGCGCTGCTCGAGTCGATGCAGGAGCACCAGGTGACGGTCGAGGGACAGACCTTCCCGCTGCCGAGTCCGTTCCATGTGCTCGCGACCGCCAACCCGGTCGAGTACGAAGGCACGTATCCGCTGCCGGAGGCGCAGCTCGACCGGTTCATGCTGCGGATCGGCTTCGGGTATCCGAGCCCTGCGGAGGAATGGGAGGTGCTGCGGCGGCGGATGAGCCGGCGGCGTGAGGACCAGTCGGTCGACGCCGTGACGGACGCCGCCGGGTTGCTCGCGGCGCAGCGGGCCGTCGAGACGGTGACGGTCGACGACACGGTCGGCCAGTACTGCGTCGACCTCGCGACCGCTACCCGCCGGGATTCCCAGGTGCTGGTCGGTGCGTCGCCGCGTGGGTCGTTGGCGCTGTTGCTGACGGCGCGTTCGTACGCGGTGATTCAGGGGCGCGATTACGTCGTACCCGAAGATGTGAAGGCGGTCGCGGAGGCGGCGCTGGCGCATCGCATCACGGTCCGCCCGGAGCTCTGGCTGCACGAGGTCACCGGCGCCACGGTCGTCCGCGCCGTCCTCGGCTCGGTCCCAGCGCCCCCGACCGTCTCCGACCCTGCGGTAGGCAGCCGCGCATGAGTTGGCAGCCGACCAACGCGCAGGTGCGGGCGGTCTTCGTGGCCGCGGTGCTGCTCGGGGTGGCTGTGCTGTTCCGGCGGCCGGATGCGGCGGTGATCGGGTTGCCGTTCGCGTTCCTGGCGGCGTGGGGGCGGTACTTCAAGCCGAGTGAGCAACCCGAGGTACACACCGAGCTGGACGCGGACGTGCTGTTCGAAGGGCAGGGGACGACGTACCGGCTGCGGGTCACTCCGCCGGAGAGCGACACTGTCGATTTGGTGGTGGCCGCGCTGCCGCGGGCGCCGTGGTTCCAGTACGACCCGCCGCAGGCTGCGGTCGCCGAGCCCGCTGCTGACGCCGCTGACGGCTCCGGCCGTGAGGTGCGGCTGGAGGTTGGTGTGCGGTCGAAGCGGTGGGGCTTGCGTTCGTTGGATCGGCCAACTGTTGCGGTGACGTCGCCGGTCGGCGCGTACCGGGTGCAGGTGACGTCGGCGGAGGCGCAGGTGGTGACCACGCTGCCGTTGCGTGAAGGGTTCGCGGCGGTGGACGCAGTACCGCGGCCGGCCGGGCTGGTCGGGCTGCACCGGTCGCGGCGTCCTGGGGAAGGGACGGAGCTGGCCGGCGTACGGCCGTTCCGGACCGGCGACCGGCTGCGGCGAATCAACTGGGCGGTGTCGGCGCGGACGCAGGAGTTGCACGTCACGTCGACGTGGTCCGACCGTGACACCGAGGTCGTGATCATGGTCGACACCGGCGGCGAGATCGGCGTCAGCGAAGGGATCGACGGTCGCTCGTCGAGCCTCGACACCGCGGTCCGCGCGGCGGCGGCGATCGCTGAACACTACCTGCGCAACGGGGATCGGGTGCGGCTGATCGACACCGGCAGCCTGTTCCGCGGCGTGCGGTCCGGGAGCGGGCGCGGGCATCTGCGGCGGATCCTCGACACGCTCGTGCACGCGGATCAACGCAGCCGTCAGCAGGACGAGGAGCAACTCGCGCGGCGGAACCGGATCCGGTCGGACAGTCTGGTGCTCGTCCTCAGTCCGTTGCTGCGCCCGACGATCCTCGGGTACGTCGTGACGCTCGTCCACTCGGGCTGCACCGTGATCGCCGTCGACACGCTGCCGCCCGACGTTGCGTCGGTGATGGACCTCGACGCGCACGACGCCCGTACCTGGCCGCTCGCGTGGCGACTCCGTCTCCTCGAACGCCGCCGCGACCTCGACCGCCTCAGCGACCTCGGCGTCCCGACCGTCCCCTGGCGCGGCGCCGGCACTCTCGACGAAGTACTGCGCGACGCCTCCCGACTGTCCGCCGCCCCCAGGATCCGCTCGTGAGCGCTGATGAGCGGATCTCGATGTGGTTGGCGCAGCTCCGGGTTGCTGGGCGAGGGGTGCTGTCTGCGCGGCTGCTGATTTTGCTGGCCGGGGCCGTCGCGCTCGTCGTACCGGCTGTGCAGCCGTGGGATCAGCCTGACCTGGTGCCGGTCGTCGGGGTGCCGCTGCTGGTGTGCGTGGCGGTCCTGCCGGACTCACTGGCGGCGCTGGCTTTCATCTTCGTGGTGGTGTTCGGCTGGCTGATGCGCGGCCCCGCCGACCCGAGCTGGAGCATCGCGGTCACCGCGATGGCGCTCGTCGTCCTCCACCTCGCATCCGCCTTCGCCGGTCAACTCCCGTCGTACGCCCGCATCTCCCGCGCCGCTCTCCACCGCTGGTGGTTGCCCGCAGCAACCGCCCTGCTGCTCGCGCCGGCGGTAGCCCTGATCACCGCCCTCGTCCGCCACGCCGAAGTCCCCGGCTCTCTCGTCGTCACCACAGCAGCCCTCGTGCTCACCACAGCCACCATCTGGCTGACCGCCGACCAACACCCCAACCGCGACTGAACCCATGAGTTTGAGCTGGGGGCCTAGATGATTGATGGACAGCCCGAAGGCGTACACGCTCGACAGGTGGTGTCGTGTGGGGCGGGTGTGTTCGGTGTCTGATTCACGCTCGGCTGTGGCTCCTGGGACGGGAGACGTCCTGTCGACCTGACACGCGCTCGCACGAGCGAGTGGAGGGTTACTCGTAGGTGCTGGTGAGTTCCTGGGACCAGGGGAGGGCGATGGCGTTGGGACCCATCACCTGCATGGCGGTGAGGACGGTCATCAACATGCCTTCGGCGAGGAACTGGCGGGTTTCTTCGGGGGTGGCGCCGGTGAGGTCGCGGACCAGGGTGTAGATGTTGCCGAACCCTTCGCGGACGCAGTCGCCGATCACCGGGTCACCGCTGGCGGAGAAGCCGTGCAGGAGGACCAGGAGGAGCTCGCGTTCGGCGAGCAGGACGGCGTAGTTCGCGCCGAGGGTGCGGAGCTCGGGCGACGCGGCGGCGGCCGCGCGGAAGATCTCCTCGATCCGCGCGCAGACGGACCGGATTGCGGCCAGGAACAGCTGCTGCTTGGTCCCGAACAAGCGGATCACGTACGGCTGGGAGACCCCGGCCAGCCGGGCGATCTCGTCGGTCTTGGTGCCCTCGTACCCGGACGCCGCGAACGCCTGTACCGCTGCCCGCAGCACCTCGTCGCCGCGCTCCTTGGCGGTCAGCCGGACCTTGCTCGCCATCCCTGCTCCTCTCCTCCTCGACCCCTCCCTTGACATGTTATCAGTCAATGCATACTCTCGGAATCGAGCTTGTTATCAGTCAATTACAACAAGGAGAAACGCCATGTCATCGACCGCTCTCGAGGAGAGGGAAGTGGTGGTCACACCCCGCCGCGGGCTCGGCGTGGTGCTGGCCGCGGTGGGGATCCCGACGTTCATGGTCACGCTGGACAACCTCGTGGTCACCAACGCGCTGCCGGTGATCAAGTCCGAGCTCGGCGCCTCGCTGTCGGACCTGCAGTGGTTCGTGAACGCCTACACGCTCGCCTTCGCCGCGCTGCTGCTGACCGCGGCCGCGATCGGCGACCGGCTGGGCCGCCGGCGGATCTTCCTCGCCGGGATCGTGCTGTTCACGCTCGCGTCGGCGGCCTGTGCGCTGGCGACCGAGCCGTGGATGCTCACCGGGGCTCGCGCGATTCAAGGCCTCGGCGCGGCGGCCGTGATGCCGCTGTCGCTGACATTGCTCGCCGGCGCCGTGCCGGAGCGCCTACGCAGTGCCGCGATCGGCGTCTGGGGTGGCATCTCGGGGCTCGGTGTGGCGGTCGGCCCGGTGGTCGGCGGTGCCGTGGTCGACGGCCTCAACTGGCAGTGGATCTTCTGGCTGAACGTTCCGATCGGCGCGATCGCCGTACTGCTGGCCGCGCGCGTCCTGACCGAGTCCCGGGGCACGGCGCAGCGCCTCGATCTGGTCGGTCTGGTACTGGCGACATCCGGTGTGCTGTCCGTGGTCTGGGGTGTCGTGCACGGGGCCGACGACGGGTGGACGTCCGCGGGTGTCCTCGGGGCATTGATCGCAGGCGCTGTGCTGCTGGCCGCGTTCATCGGCTGGGAGCGGCGGACACCGGCGCCGATGCTGCCGCTGCGGTTGTTCGCGGTGCGGTCGTTCAGCGTGGTCAACGTGGTCGCGTTCACGTTCGCGGTCGGGGTGTTCGGTGCGGTGTTCCTGCTGGCGCAGTTCTTCCAGGTCGTGCAGGGGTACACGCCGTTCCAGTCCGGCGTACGGACGCTGCCGTGGACCGCGGCGCCGCTCGTCGTGGCGCCGATCGCCGGCCTGATCGTCGACCGGGTCGGTCCGCGGACGCTGATCGTCGCAGGGCAGGCGTTGCTGGCGATCGCACTCGGGTGGATCGCGCTGATCACCACGGCGACAACGCAGTACGGCGACCTGGTCGTACCGTTCGTACTGGCCGGCGTCGGGATGGGGCTGACGTTCGCTCCGTCGGCGAGTGTGGTGATGGACAGCGCGTCCGACGCCGACCGCGGCGTGGCGTCCGGGACGAACAACACGATCCGCGAGGTCGGAGTCGCGATGGGTGTCGCCGTCCTCGCGTCGGTGTTCGCGTCGGCGGGGTCGTACGAGTCGCCCACCCAGTACGCCGCGGGTCTCGTACCGGCGGTCTGGACCGGCGCCGCGGTCGTTGCCGCCGGCACCCTGGTCGCGCTGCTCCTCCCGGGCCGGCGGTCCGCGGTGCGTTCTACAGTGTGAGCGTGCTGGACGCTGAGGACGTACGACGGATCGCGCTCTCGTTCCCGGGAACGGTGGAGAAACAGCGCTGGGGGCATCCGACGTTCGACGTCGCCGGGCGGATGTTCGTCACCGTCCCGGACGACCGGACGTCGTTCGCGGTGCGGTGCCCGCGGCTGGAGCGCGCGGAGCTGATCGCCGCGGAGCCGGAGAAGTTCTGGGTGCCGAAACACGAGGCGGGCTCGAACTGGGTTCGGGCCCGCCTCGCGGCGCTCGAGGACGCCGATGAACTGCACGACATCCTGATCGACTCCTGGCGGCAGGTCGCGCCGCCGGAGCTGTCAGCTGACGTTGGCCGGTGAGGCCGAGAAGGTGTTGCAGGTGGCCGGATTGGCCGTGTTGAACGCCTTGCCCATGAACCGTGCCTGGCTGGCCGCGCTGCCGTGGTCGCCCTGCTCGGGCTTGTCGCCCGACGTCACGACGTACTTCTTCCAGACGTAGAGCATGTTGCCGTTGATCGGGTAGCTGCGCTTGTTCGCGGCCAGGAACACGCCGGCAAAGCAGTTCGCCTGGAGTTCCATCCGGCGCGTCATCCGGATCCGGGCGTCGTAGTCGGCGGCCTCGTAGCGCAGGTTCGCGGCGGCCTGCAGGATGCCGGTCACGTACTGCATGCTGTGCCCGTACTCGTGGGCGATCGAGCGGCTGTACCACATCCGCGCATACGCCTGTGCGATCGCGTCGCCGGGGTACTGGTTGTACGCCTTCACGAAGACGTCCACCTTCATGTACATCATGTGGTTCGCCGAGCAGTAGAACGGTACGGCGACCGGCCCGTCACCGCACGGCGTGTTCATCGACGTCCCGGACCAGTAGGTCATCCCCGGTGCCCGGAAGCGGTAGCCGGCCTTGCCGATCAGCGGCGCCCACGACTTGTCCAGGCACGGCTTGACCGCGGCCCAGTACGACGCCGCGTTCTTCGCGTTGGTCGGGCGGACCCGCGGCTCCTTGCAATTGACCGTGGCCATCTGGCCGACCCGGTAGAGCGGGTTCTTCGCGACGACGTCCAGGTCCCGCGGCTTGGTCGGCGTGTTCGTGCTGGTCGGCGCCTCGGTGGGCTCGGTCGTGGGCTCTTCGGTCGGCTCGGTCGTCGGCGATTCGGTGGGCTCCTCGGTCGGCGACGGTGTGTACCGCGTCGGGGTCACCGGCGGCGTGGTGGTGTCGTCGGCCGCGTTTCGCACCAGGCCGAGGATCGCGCCGCCGACGACGGCCACGCCGACGATCGTCAGGATCGCGATCAGCGGCGCCTTGGACTTCTTCCGCGGCGGCTGCCAGCCCAGGCCGGGACCGCCCGGACCGCCTGGGCCACCAGGACCGTCTGGGCCGGGGCCGAAGCTCGGGCCCCAGCCGAAACCGGGGCCCTGCGGCGCCGAGCCGCCGAAGTGATGTCCAGGGGGTGGGCCGTACGGGTTCTGCGGCGGCGGACCGTACTGGCCAGGCGGCGGACCGTACTGGCCAGGCGGCGGGCTCTGCGGGGGCGGGCCGTACTGACCCGGGGGAGGACCTTGTGGCGGTGCGCCGTACTGCCCTGGAGGCTGGCCCTGCTGGTACTGCGGGTTCTGGCCGGGCGGCCCATAGGGTGGCTGGCTCAACGCCGTTCCTCTCGTCCCTCGTGCTGGTGTTCAGCGTCGTCACAGTATCGGCAACAAACAGGTCAGTCCCGCGGCCCTCGGCAGGTAGGGTCGATCAGGTGACTCACGCCGTACCTGACATTCCGACGCCGGACAGTCCCATTGATCACCTCGCCGAGCGGCACCTCGAGCAGGAGCTCGTGCTCGACCCGCTGTTGGCGACCGAGCTGGGGGTCGTCGGCCACGACCACGAACTGCCGGATCTGACCGCGGCCGGCTTCGAGGCCAAGGCCGAGTTGCTCAGCCGGTCGCTCGCGGAGGCCGCGGCGATCACGCCGGGCAGTCCGCGCGAGGAGGTCGCGAAGGACGCCTTCGTGGAGCGGCTCGGTCTGGAGCTCGAGCGTTACGAGGCCGGCGTCCCGCAGCATCAGCTGAACGCGATCGCCTCGGTGCCGGTCGGGCTGCGCTCGGTGTTCGACCTGATGCCGACCGCGAGCGAGCACGACTGGGGGATCGTCGCGATCCGGCTGAACCAGATCGGTACGGCGCTCGACGGGTACCGCGAGACGTTGCTCGAACAGGCCGCGCAGGGACGGGTTTCGGCGGTGCGTCAGGTGACCGGACTGGCCGAGCGGATCGCGAGCTGGACCGGCGCCGAGGGCGACGACTTCTTCGCCGGACTCGCCGCGCAGGCGCCCGACGGCAAGGTCAAGCCGGAGGTCGAGGCCGCGGCCGCGTCCGCGCGGAAGGCCTTCGACCAGTTCGGCGCCTGGCTGACCAGTGACCTCGCGCCGCGAGCCCCGCAGGCCGATGCGTGCGGCCGGGAGGTGTACGAGCTGGCCTCGCGCAGCTTCCTGGGCGCGGCGATCGACTTCGAGGAGACGTACGCCTGGGGCTGGGCCGAGTTGGCCCGGATCGAGTCCGCGATGCAGGACATCGCCGCCGAGCTGAACGGCGGGGACCGTTCGATCGAGGCGACCGCGGCGCTGCTGGACGCCGATCCCGCGCGGACCATCCACGGCAAGGAGGCGTTCCGGGACTGGATGCAGCAGCTGGCCGACACCGCCGTGAACGACCTGGCCGGGACACACTTCGACATCGCCGACGAGCTGCGCAGGATCGAGTGCATGATCGCGCCGACCTCGGACGGCTCGATCTACTACACGCAGCCGAGTGAGGACCTGACCTCGCGGCCGGGCCGGATGTGGTGGGCGGTGCCGAGCGGAATCGAGGACTTCGCCACCTGGCGCGAGGTCACCACCGTGTACCACGAGGGTGTCCCCGGGCATCATCTCCAGGTCGCGCACACGGTGCTGCGCACCGACCTGCTGAATCGCTGGCAGCGGATCGGGTGCTGGGTCTCCGGCCACGGCGAGGGCTGGGCGTTGTACGCCGAACGCCTGATGGAGGAGCTCGGCTACCTCGACGATGCCGGCGCCCGGTTCGGGATGCTCGACGCGCAGGGATTCCGCGCCGCGCGGGTGATCATCGACATCGGGATGCACCTGGAGCTCGAGGTGCCGCGGGACAACCCGTTCGGGTGGCGGCCGGGCGAGCGGTGGAACGCCGACCTCGGGTTCGAGTTCCTCCGGGCGCACTGCCGGATGGAGACCGAGTTCCTGCAGGCCGAGCTGAACAGGTACCTCGGCTGGCCGGGGCAGGCGCCGGCGTACAAGGTCGGCGAGCGGATCTGGCTGCAGGCGCGCGAAGAAGCCAAGCAGCGCAAGGGATCGGCCTTCGATCTGCGGGCATTCCACTCCAGCGCGCTGGACCTCGGCTCGATCGGCCTGGACCCGCTGCGGCGTGCGTTGGCGAAGCTGTGAAGCCGCGGTTGGTGCTGGCGTCGGCGTCGCCCGCGCGGCTGAAGACCTTACGTGCCGCAGGCATCGAACCTGAGGTGATCGTCTCCGGCGTCGACGAGGACAACGTCACCGCGGACAGCCCCGGCGAGCTCGCGCGCGCTCTCGCGACGCTCAAGGCGCGGGCGGTTGTGGCCGGGCTGACCGACCACGCGACGGTGCTCGGCTGTGATTCGGTGCTGGAGATCGACGGGGTCGCGTACGGCAAGCCGGCTTCGCCCGACGTTGCCCGGGAGCGCTGGCGGATGATGCGCGGGCGTACCGGCGTACTGCACACCGGGCATTGCCTGTTCGACACCGCCACGAAGCAGGAGCTGCGGGAGTTGGCGTCGACCCAGGTCCGCTTCGCCGACCTGAGCGACGAGGAGATCGACGCGTACGTCGCCACCGGCGAACCGCTGGTCGTCGCCGGTGCGTTCACCGTCGACGGCCTCGGCGGGCCGTTCGTGACAGCGATCGAGGGCGACTACCACAACGTCGTCGGCGTCTCGCTGCCGCTCGTGCGCACGATGCTGCTGCAGGTCGGGATCACCTGGCCGGCGCTGTGGAATGCTCAGAAACCCTTCACCTACGACGAAACGGTTGCCGCGACGTACGACGAGACGCGCGGTGGCGTCGCCCGCGCGCAGGCGGCCGCCGAGGCGATCGACGCGCTGCTGCCGAAGGGCGGCCGGGTGCTCGAACTCGCCGTCGGCACCGGCATCGTCGGCGCCGAACTCGTTGCGCTCGGCAACCTCGTGCACGGCGTGGACGTCTCCACCGCGATGCTGCGGCAGGCCCGGATCCGGCTGCCCGGTCACGTCGCGGCCGCCGATGCCGGGCGGCTGCCGATCGCGGACCGGCACTGCGACGCGGTGGTCGCGGTCTGGCTGCTGCATCTGCTCGACGACAGCGAACCGGTGATCGCCGAGGCCGCGCGGGTCCTGCGCAGCGGCGGCGTCTTCGTCACCACCACGGAGAAGTCCGACGCCGGCCGCTACGCCGACGGGCGCGTACCCGACGAGACCCGCTCCCAGGACGCACTGTCCCACCTGGTCGCGACCGCCGCCCGTTACGGTCTCACCCTCGACGGCGCAACATCCTTCCCCGGCCCACACCGCAACACCGGCAACGCCCCGCAGTACCCCGTCGTCCGCTTCCGCCGTACCTGATCCTTACGGGTGGGCGGAGGCGCGCCACTGGCCGGGGCCGGGGTGGAAGGGGGTGCGGGCGTTGCGCCAGTACGTTGCCCAGTTGCTCGCTCGGCCGGTGTCGGCGGGTGGGGCGGGTACGGCGGCGCGCGCGGCGATCACCGTGACGACGGCGGCAAGCTCCTCGGGTGTCGGGTTGCCTTTGACGATCCTCACAATGTCTGTGCTCACGGTGTCGCTCGCAGGGCCGCTCACAATGTCGCTCCCAGGGCCGTTCACAGCGGGATGTTCCCATGCTTCTTCGGGGGCAGGGTGTCGCGTTTGGTGCGCAGCAGGCGGAGGGCGCGGACGATCTCGGCGCGGGTTTCGCTGGGTTTGACCACCGCGTCGATGTAGCCGCGTTCGGCCGCGATGTACGGGTTCGCGAGGTGGTCCTCGTACTCGGTGATCAGTTGCTGACGGCGCGCTTCCGGGTCGTCCGCGGCGGCCAGTTCGCGGCGGTACAGGATGTTGACCGCGCCCTGCGCACCCATCACCGCGATCTGCGCGGTCGGCCAGGCGATGTTCATGTCGGCGCCGAGATGCTTCGACCCCATCACGTCGTACGCGCCGCCGTACGCCTTCCGGGTGATCACCGTGATCATCGGGACGGTGGCCTCGGCGTAGGCGTAGATCAGCTTGGCGCCGCGGCGGATGATGCCGTTCCACTCCTGGTCGGTGCCGGGCAGGAATCCCGGTACGTCGACGAACGTCAGGATCGGCAGGTTGAACGCGTCACAGGTCCGCACGAACCGGGCCGCCTTCTCGGAGGCATCGATGTCGAGCGTGCCGGCGAACTGCATCGGCTGGTTCGCGACCACACCGACCGGGCGGCCCTCGACCCGGCCGAAGCCGACGATCATGTTCGGCGCGAACAATGTCTGCACTTCGAGGAAGTCGCCGTCGTCGAGCACCGCCTCGATCGCGGTGTGCATGTCATATGGCTGGTTCGGCGAATCCGGGATCAGGGTGTCGAGGGCGAGATCGGTCTCGGTCGGCTCCAGGTCCGCGGGTGCGTCGTACACCGGCGGGTCCTCGAGGTTGTTCTGCGGGAGATGGGCGACCAGCGCCTTCACCCACTCGATCGCGTCCTCCTCGTCGGAGCCCAGGTAGTGCGCGTTGCCGGACTTGGTGTTGTGTGTCCGCGCGCCGCCGAGCTGCTCCTGGCTGACGTCCTCACCGGTGACGGTCTTGATCACGTCCGGGCCGGTGATGAACATGTACGACGACTCGTCGACCATCACGGTGAAATCGGTGACCGCGGGGGAGTAGACCGCGCCGCCGGCGCACGGCCCCATGATCAGCGAGATCTGCGGGATCACCCCGGACGCGCGGACGTTGCGGCGAAAGATCTCGCCGTACAGGCCGAGGCTGACCACGCCTTCCTGGATCCGGGCGCCGCCGGAGTCGTTGATGCCGATCAGCGGGCAGCCGATCTTCATCGCCAGGTCCATCACCTTGACGATCTTCTCTCCGAACACCTCGCCGAGACTGCCGCCGAACACGGTGAAGTCCTGCGCGAACACGCACACCTGGCGGCCGTCGATGGTGCCGAACCCGGTCACCACGCCGTCGCCGTACGGGCGGTTCGCGTCCAGACCGAAACTCGTCGAGCGGTGCCGGGCGAACTCGTCGAGCTCGGAGAAGGAGCCTTCGTCCAGCAGCAGTTCGATCCGCTCGCGGGCGGTCTTCTTGCCCCGGGCGTGCTGCTTTTCCACCGCGCGCTCCGACCCGGCGTGCACGGCCTCGTCGAGCCGGTGCTCGAGGTCCGCGATCTTCCCGGCGGTGGTGTGGATGTTCACGGTCTCTCCCATGAATGGGCAGCCTACGCGCCGGTACGCCGTACCGCCTGTGACCTCCGCCGCAAGCCCGCGCCCCGAATCCGCGGGCCTGAACCTGGCGGCCGGTAGGTTCCGGCCCGTGGCTGACGTCGACTCCTTGGTACGCACGGTCGATCGACTCGTCGAGCTGGACACGGTCGACGGGGTGTCGTCGCTCCGGCTGGGGCGGCAACTGGAGCTGAGCGCGGGCCGTCGGCAACTGCTCGAGCCGCTCGCCGCCAACCTGGACGTGCCGGGGCGGCTAGCGCCGGTGATCGACTCGATCGGCAACCACCGCGACGGACAGTGGCGCGACCCGCGGGAGGACGTCCGCCGCGGACTCACCGAGCTGGTCGCGCAGTGCGCCGAATCACTCGAGCCGGACCCGTCGCTACCACCGCCCGAGGACGCGCGGGCGCGCGATCGGCTCACGCGGGCGGTCAGCCGTGCGTACGCCGTGAACGCGACACCGCGGCTGGTCGCGGACCTGTTCCGGGACGGGCGATCGGACGATCTCGGGCAGTTCGCTCCGCCGCAACTCGAGGGTGATGTGGCCGCGGCGCGGGCGATGGCGATCGCGATCGGGGCACGGACCGGGATGCGGGAGGCCGACGTACTGCGCAAGCTCGTCGCCGACGGTGCCGGTGGAGCGGCGTACGCGGCCACCGACCTGCTGCTGGAGAACCGCCCTGACTACCAACGGCTGCCAGTTGAGCAGCGGCCCGGGATCCGGCGGCAGATGGCGCGCCGGATCGAGGCCGGGTTCGCTGCTCGTGACGTACGGGCGGTGGAGGAACGGGAACTGAGCGCGGAGGTCGAGGCGCGGCACGAGGACGTCAGCGGAGGTGCTGGGGCGATCGATCGGGCGAGTGCGATGGCGGCCGACGAGCTGCGCACCTTGCACACGTTCCTGCAGGACATCGACTACTGGGAACGGTCGGCCGCGCCACAGTTGGCGGACGTGCAGGGGATTGTTGCCGAGCAGCTCGTGTCGCGGGTGGAGCAGCACACTTCGACCACGCTCGGCGTCGACGCGGTGCGGTCGCCGTCTGCGGTTGCGGCCTCGGCGGCGGAGGCGATGGTGGTGGTCTCGTCGGTTCCTTCCGAGAGTCGGCCGGCGGCTGCGGCGGCGACAGCCACGATGCTGAAGGAAGGGTTCGACGAACTGCCTGCACGCTTGGCCGAATGGCAGGCCGAAGGGC
Organism: Kribbella sp. NPDC048915; assembly: GCF_040649595.1. Lineage (NCBI taxonomy): Bacteria > Bacillati > Actinomycetota > Actinomycetes > Propionibacteriales > Kribbellaceae > Kribbella > Kribbella sp. NPDC048915. The sequence goes on from NZ_JBEZFT010000041.1 coordinate 46,164, forward strand.
TGAATGTGCATGAGCAGGCGGGTTCGTACGGGCGGACGCTCGGCGATCGGACCCTTGCCGCTGTCCGTACTGTCGAGCAGCATCCGCCTGGGGGTGAGGACGTGTCGTCGGGGACGGCGCTGCGGGATGTTGCAGCACAGTTCGCTGCGGATCCGGCGATGCCGCCGCTGCGGCGCATCCACTCCGGCGAAGCGCGCGCCGGTGAGTCCCGGCGTACCGACGGCTCGTCGCGTCCGCGGGGTTCTGACGGGCACGGCCGGTGACCCTTCTGCTGCCAGGATTGACCTGTGGAGTACGCCGAGTTCGACGCTGAACGCCGCCGCATCGTCCAGGCCTGGGGAGAGTCGATCACCGACCCCGAGGAACTCGGGACCGCCGTAGCCGACCTACGGCGGGCTGCGGACGGGTTGGAGGAATCGGCGCGAGTCCGGGGGCTGCGGTACCTCCAGGTCATGGACGACCTCGTCTCCGAGGCGCGCGAGCCGGAGAGCGAGTACATCCGCCGCGCGTCCGACGTCCTGCTGGCTGCCACCCCAGCGCACGGCACCCCTGCCGAGCAGCGCGCCCGCGCCGAAGCCGGCATCGCCGAAATCACCCGCATCGCCGAAGCCGCCCCGCACGAAGACCGCGCCGCCATCCTGGACATGAACGAACCCCTCGCCACCATCATCGCCACCCACAACGAGACCGTCCGGGACGACGGCGCGGCTTCCGGTGGCGGCCCGCTGGGTGTGGACAACCAGACGGCGCGGTTTGCGACCGATCCGGCGATCGCACCGGCGGGCCGCATCGGTGCGCCGGGCTCCGCGCCGGTCTCCCGCCCAGGGACGTCGACCGACCCCAGGACACCCGGCCTGGACCGCTGAGCATGAAATGATTGAGTAATGGACTACGGGGAGTTCGACGCGGCGCGCCGTCGGATCGTGCAGGCCTTCGGAACCGAAATCACGGACCCGGAAGTGCTCGCCGAATCCGTCGCCCGCCTCCGGCAGCAGGCGGAGACCATCGAGGACACCGCCGACCGCGCCAAGGCCATGCGCTACCTCAAGGTCATGGACGACCTCGTCGAGGAAGCCCGCACCCCGGAAAGCCCCGTGATCCGGCAGGCGTCCGACGTGCTGCTGCACGCATCCGGCCCGGAGGGAACCCCTGCCGAGCGGAAGGCCCGGGCGGTGGCCGCCATCGAAGAGATCGCTCGGATCGCGGCCGCGGCGCCCACGATCGGCGAGCGCGACGCCGCCCTGGAGATGAACGAGACCCTGGTGCAGATCATCGACATGATCGACCGGGACTCCGCGGTGGACTGAGATGGCTGATCCGGTCGGCCGCAGCACGACCAGCCAGATCCCGGACGTCGGCAACGGGCTGTGGGAACGCGTCCGGGACGCCGTCGCGGCCGAGTCCGGCGCGCCGACTTCGCTGTGGAACGGGCAGCTGGACTACACCGACAACCCGATGTATCGCGGCGCGGCGTACCCGGACGGGCGGGTCGAGCTGAACCGCACGATGGTGGTCGAGCCGCTGCAGCAGATGTACGCGACCCGCGGACAGCCGGCCACGACCGAGCAGTGGATCGAGCGCCGGAACGCACTGAAAACGGCCGCGCACGAGTTCAACCACCTCGCCGGCCCCGCGGGACACACGCACGCCCGCTGGAACGCCGACCTGCGACCGATGGAATTCCGTCCGCTCGAGGAAGGCGTCACCGAGGCCTGGAGCCAGGCGCGGCTCGATCGCATCGCCGACCATGCCCTCCCACCGGACCTGGCGGCTCAGGTGAAGGCGGTACGTGGGCCGCACTCGTACCCGGCGTACGAACCCGCGGCCCGCGCCTTCGCGGACCAGGTCGGCGTCGAGACCAACCTGTCCGGCGACGAGGTACTTCGCCGCATGGCGAGCCAGGCCCCGGGCTCGAAGGCCCGCGCTGCGGCCGACGCACTGTTCGACGCCTCCGACCTCCCGAACCTGGTCCCCGCCGCCGACCAGGAGGCCGTCCGGCAGCGGCTGGCCGACCAGATCAACCGCGACTTCGCCCAACTCCAGACGCTCCACGAGAGCAACGCCCCCAACAGCCGCTCGATCTCGCGCACCCGCGGCCTCGAGATCGCGGACGCAGTAGCCGACACCGTCCGCACCACCGAGGCCCAGTACCGAGCCGAACGCACCCAACAACTCCAACTGAACCGCGACCACCCCACCCTCCAACTGCCCCAGCCGCAGCCGCAGCCGCAGCCGCAGCCGCAGCCGCAGCAGCAGCCGCAGCAGCAGCCGCAGCCGCAGGTGCAACCGCAGGTGCAGGCCCAGCCGCAGGTGCAGGCCCAGCCGCAGCGGCAGCAGCAGTCCCGGTTCGCTCCCACCCAGCCGCAGCAGCAGTACGGCGGCCCTCCGGTCCAGGGCCAACCGTGGGGGCCCGCGCCCACCCAACCCCGGACGACGCAACCGCAGCAGCAGTACGGCGGCCCTCCGGTCCAAGGCCGACCCTGGGGCCCCCCACCCGCCCAACCTCAGTCCCAACCTCAGCCCCAACCCGGGCCGCAACCACAGCCGCCGGCTCAGCCCCAAGCCCAACCGCAGGCCCAAGCGCAACCGCAGGCGCAACCGCAGGCCCAAGCGCAACCGCAGGCCCGGTTTGCCCCCGGCCAGCCGCAGCCGTACCCGCAGCAAGCGACTGGTCAGGCCGCGCAGCGCTGGCAACAGCCTGGACAGCAACCGCATCAGGCCCAAGCACAGCCGCAACAACCGCCATATGCGCCTGGGCAACCTCAAGCGCAGACATCGCGATTCGCACCTGGCCAGTACCAGCAGCCGCAGTACCAGCAGTCGCAGTACCAGCAGCCGTACACGAACCAGCCGCAGCAGGCGTACCCGCAGCAGGCGACCGGGCAACCGGCGCAGCGCTGGCAGCAACCGGGACCGCAGCAGCCCCAAGCACAGCCGCAGCCGCAGGTACAGCCACCGCAGTACGCGCCCGGGCAACCCCAACCTCAGGCACCGTCACGGTTCGCGCCAGGTCAGCAACCGCCGTACCCGCAGCAGCCGCAAGCCCAGCCCCAGCAGGCATACCCGCCCCAGCAGCAGGCAAACGGTCAGGCAGCGGGCTGGCAGCAGCCACAGGCCTACCCGCAGCAGCAGTTGGGCGGGCAGGCGGCGCCGGGCTGGCAGCAGCCCGGACAGCAGCACCAAGCGCGGCCGCAGCAGCAGCCGTACCCGCAGCAGCAGCCGTACCCGCAGCAGCAGGCGTACCCGCAGCAGCAGGCGTACCCGCAGCAGCAGCCGGGTCAGCTGCAGCCGGGTCAGCTGCAGCCGGGTCAGCAGCAGGCGGGCTACCAGCAGCCGGGTCAGCAGCAACCGGGGTTCCGGCAGGCAGGTCCGCAGCAGTCGGGGTACCAGCAGGGCCGGCCGGGAGACCAGCAGCAGGCTGGGCCGGGTGGGGCTAGGGATCAGGATGTGGCTGCGTTGCGGGCGGTGCTGGCGAACCAGGCGCCGGCTGCCGGGGCGACGCGGGTGCGTCCGGGGCAGGCGGCGACGTCTGCTCGTCGCACCGGTGCCCACGGCACCGAGCACTCCGCCGGTCGGACGAACGACCCGCAAGGGAGGTAGCCGTACTGCCGGTGCCGCACCACCGGACCCCAGACCGGACCCCGGACCGGACCGCGGTCAGGTGGGGCCGGTGGTGAAGAGCTTGGGGAGGCGGGCTGCCAGGGCGAGGTTGCCGCGGACGGTGAGGCGTTGTTTGAGGACGGCGAGGATGGGGTCCTCGTTGCCGGTGACGATGCGGAGCAGCGTGGTGGGGTCGGTGCGGATCGAGATGTCCGGGGGAGTGGGCTGCGCGGCGAGTTGGGTGCAGCGGCCGTCGTGGACGTGGATCCAGTACTCGTCGATCGTGTCGGGCCGGCCGGCCCCGCCCGCGCCGGTGATCTGCCAGGTGATGACAGCGTCGAATCCGGCGGCCCGGGCGGGTCGGAGGTACTCCGGCATCCGGCGAAAGATCTCGCGCAACGCGATCTCTCGTACTCCCCCGATGAGTCGATGCCGAAGCTCCCGCTCCGACGTCCGGTCGACCAGCCGGGCGAGCTCGCTCGCATCGAGGGCGGTGATGCCCTTGGACTCGAGCCAGCCGGCACTGCCTCGTTCGGTCATCGACCACCCCCGCGGCAGTTCGGGGGAAGCTCTTCGGGCGCCTTCGGCCCGGTCGGCCGACGCGTGCCCGGCGAACTTCCCTACCAGACCGTAGGAATTTCCTACGCTGCTGTAGCTTTGTCAAGTGGTCGAGGACGCCGAATCGCCCGGTCGAACTGGTGCGAAGCGCCGGCGTGCGCGGCACCTCGGTCCGGAGCGGCGCCGGCCGATGATCCTGGACGCGGCGCTCGAGGTGTTCAACGCGAAGGGGTACGCCGGGACCACGATGCAGTCGGTCGCAGACGCCGCCGGGGTGACCAAGCCGGTGGTGTACGACTCGTTCGCGAACCGCGACGAGTTGCTACTGGCCCTGCTCGCCCGCGAGGAACAGCACCTGGTCATCTCGATCGTCTCCGCGCTGCCGGCCGATCCCACGGTCGGTACGCCCGAGGAGCACGTGCTCGACGGCGTGACCGCGTTCCTCACCGCCGTACAGAAGAACCCGCAGTCGTGGCGGATCGTGTTCGGGGCGCAGTACGGCGCGGCGCCGGTGGTCGCGGAGCGTGTTCGCGCGGCACGGGCGTTCCTCGTGGAGAGTCTGCGGCTGACGTTGTTGCAGTCACTCCCCGGAGTCGCCGACCCGGACGCGAACCTCCCGGTTCTCGCCGAGTTGCTCGCTTCGATGATCGAGTCGTGCGCCCGGATGCTCGTCGTCGACGGCACCGATCGCACCCCGGCGGAGCTCGCCCGCACCGTCGCCCAGGTCGTCGCCGGCGGCTTCGGCAACGTCTGAATCCTTCGTAGGAGGGTTTTGCCCTCGTGGCGGGGCAAAAGTCTCCAGAGTTCGCGCGAAAACTCTCCCAGGAGGGTTCTCCCCAGGCGCCGGACGGGGTGAGTTCGGTGGAGCCGGGCGGTCACGATCGGCTTCCAGTGGGCGGACGGGGCGGCGTGGGTGGGTGTGCGCCGATAGGGTGGGCGAACGTGAGCGAGACCGGAAGTGAGACCCGTACCCGCGCGCGGTTCGAGGTGCCTGAGGAGCTCAGGGCCGACGTCCGCCTGCTCGGTGAGATCCTCGGCAAGGTTCTGGTCGAGTACGCCGGGCAGTCGCTGCTGGACGACGTCGAGAAGCTGCGCGAGCTGACCATCGCCGGTGACGGCGCCGCGGCCGAGGAGCTGGTGGCGTCCTGGCCGCACGAGCGGGCCGAGGATGTCGCGCGGGCCTTCACCTGCTACTTCCACCTGACCAACCTCAGCGAGGAGCTGCACCGGGCCCGCGTGCTGCGGGAGCGGGACCGCACCGGCAGCGAGGCGGTGGTGTCGGAGCTGGCGCAGGCGGTCGAGCAGATCTCCCGCGACAGCGGCGAGCAGCAGGCGCGCGCCCTGCTCAACGGTCTGGAGTTCCGTCCCGTACTGACCGCGCACCCGACCGAGGCGCGCCGTCGGGCCGTGCTGGCGACGATCCGCCGGATCACGTCGCTGCTGACCGAGCGGCACGACCCGCGCGCCGGCGAGAGCGAGCTGGCCGAGAACCGCCGCCGCCTGATCGAGCAGGTCGACGTGCTGTGGCGTACGTCGCAGCTGCGCACCAGCCGTCCGTCGCCGTTGGACGAGGTGCGGTCGGCGATGGCGGTGTTCGAGGAGACCCTGTTCGACGTCGTACCGAACGTGTACCGGCGGCTCGACGACGCGATGGCCGGTGAGGCCGCCGGGACACGGCCGCCTGCGGTGGCGCCGTTCATGCATCTGGGCTCGTGGATCGGCGGCGACCGCGACGGCAACCCGAACGTCACCGCGGCGATCACCCGCGAGGCGATGCAGATCCAGGCGGACCACGTACTGCGGGCACTCGAGCGGGCGACCGAGGCGCTGGGCCGCGCGCTCACCCTGGACGCCGCCACCACGCCGCCGTCGGCTCCGGTACGGCGGATTCTGGAGGACGCCCGCGCCGTCAACCCGGACCTGATCGCGGATATCGAGACGCGCTCGCCGGCCGAGCCGCACCGGCAGCTCCTGCTGCTGTCGGCGCGCCGCCTGGCCGCGACCCGGGCCCGCGACGCCGACTTCGGGTACCCGCGGGCCGACGACTTCCTGCACGAGCTCAAGGTCCTGCAGGACTCGCTGGTCAGCGCCGGCGCACCACGCCAGGCGTTCGGTGAGCTGCAGCAGCTCATCTGGCAGGTGAAGTCGTTCGGCTTCCACCTGGCCGAGCTGGAGATCCGCCAGCACTCGTCGGTGCACGCCAAGGCGCTGGAGGAGGTGCTCGGCGGCGGTGAGCTGTCCGACCAGACGGAGGAAGTGCTCGCGACGCTGCGCGTGATCGCACAGATCCAGCAGCGGTTCGGTCCGGAGGCCTGCCGTCGGTACGTCGTGTCGTTCACGCGCAATGCCGGCGACCTGGCCGCCGTGTACGAGCTGGCCGACGCCGCGCTCGACGGACGGCCGATCGAGTTGGACGTCGTACCGCTGTTCGAGACCGGTGAGGACCTGCAGAACTCGGTCGAGGTACTGGACAACGCGATCCAGCTCACCCGGGTGCGGCACCGGCTGACGGCGAACGACCGCCGCTTCGAGGTCATGCTCGGGTACTCCGACTCCGCGAAGGACGTCGGCCCGGTGTCGGCGACGCTGGCGCTCTACGACGCGCAGGCGCGCATCACCGCCTGGGCGCAGCGCAACGCGATCCGGCTGACGCTGTTCCACGGCCGAGGCGGTGCGCTGGGGCGCGGCGGTGGTCCCGCGAACCGCGCCGTACTCGCACAGGCTCCCGGCTCGGTCGCCGGGCGGTTCAAGCTCACCGAACAGGGCGAGGCAATCCCGGCCCGGTACGGGAACGCGGCCATCGCGCAGCGGCACATCGAGCAGGTGACCGCGGCGACCCTGCTGGCGTCCACACCGGCGATCGAGGAGCGAGCTGCGGCCGCAGCCGACCGGTTCGCCGTGGTGGCGAAGACACTCGACGAGGCGGCGCGTACGGCGTACCACCGGCTGGTGAAGGCGGACGGGTTCGCGGAGTGGTTCAGTACGGTGACCCCGCTGGAGGAGCTGGGGCAGCTACCGCTCGGTTCGCGGCCGGCGCGCCGCGGTGTCGCGGTGTCCTCGCTGGAGGACCTGCGGGCGATCCCGTGGGTGTTCGCGTGGTCGCAGGCGCGGGTGAACGCACCGGGCTGGTTCGGCCTCGGTACGGCGCTCGCCGCGGTCGGTGACGTCGACCTGCTCCGGGACGCGAACCAGAACTGGCCACTGTTCCAGGTGATGCTGGAGAACGCCGAGATGTCGCTGGCCAAGACGGACCGGCGCATTCTCGGTCGCTACCTCGAGCTGGGCGACCGGCCCGAGCTGACGCAGCAGATGCTGGACGAGCATGCACTCACCACCGAGTGGGTGCTCAAGGTGCTCAATCAGGAGCGGCTGCTGCAGGGACGCCGTGTCCTGGGTCGTGCGGTCGAGCTGCGCAACCCGTACGTCGATGCGCTCAGCTACCTGCAGTTGCGTGCTCTGCGGACGCTGCGCACCGACGACTCACTGGACGAGGAGCAGGTCGTCCGCACTCGGCGGCTGCTGTTGCTGACCGTTTCGGGTGTCGCCGCCGGCCTGCAGAACACCGGCTGATGTTCAGCGACCTGGATCGGCCGCCGCTGGACGCTAAGTTCCTGCGGGGGCGGCTGGTGCGTCCTGGTGCCCTGTGGACGCAGATCGACGTTCTCGAGGAGACGCCGTCGACGAACGCTGTTGTGGCCGCTGCCGCGGCAGGAGGGCAGCCAGAGGGCCTTGTGGTGGCTGCGGAGTACCAGTCGTCCGGTCGCGGGCGTCTGGGGCGTACGTGGACTACTCCACCGCAGTCGGCACTTCTCATGTCAGTACTACTGCGCCCGACCACGGTCGACGCGGCACGCTGGCCCTGGCTGGGGTTGCTGGCTCCGCTGGCGGTGGCAGCCGCCGTACGGGAGGTCGCTGAGGTACCTGCTCAGGTGAAGTGGCCGAACGACGTACTGATCGAGGACCGCAAGCTCGCCGGCATCCTGCTGGAGCGCGTCGAGGGACCCGCGGCGGTGGTCGGCATCGGCCTCAACGTGACGCTTCGCGAGTCGGAGAAGCCGCACGAGGCAGCCACGTCGTTGGCGTTGGAGAACGCGTCGACCACCGACCGAGCCACGGTCATGGCCGCCGTACTGCGAGAGCTCGCGTCGCGCTACCGGACGTGGGTGGACGCCGCCGGCGATCCGGAGGTGGTGCTGCCGGAGTACCGCCTGCTGTCCGCGACGCTTCGACGCGCCGTCCGGGTGGAGCTGCCCGACGGCACGTTCCTCGAAGGCATCGCGCGTGATCTCGCGGACGACGGCCGCCTGATCGTGGACACCCCTGACGGCCCACGCCCCTTGGCAGCCGGCGACGTCACCCACGTACGCCGCGCCTGAACTGACCCAGCGTCACTCCCGGCGGGCGATCGCGCCGATGCTCCGGGCGTTGCCGGGACGATGGACGACCTGGATCCGATTGCCGGCCCGTACCTTGCCGGGCTTCAGCACCCGAAGGTAGGCGCCGACGCGGCCGGTGCGGACGAAGCGGTGGTGGAAGCGGTGGATGCCCATCCGCCCGGAGAGATTGCTGCACGGCGTGCGCGGTGAACTGACCTCGACCAGGATCCCGTGCACCGAACCGCCGATCTGCCAGCGCTCGCCGACCACTGCGTTGGTGATGTCGAGCCCGGTGGTCGTCAGGTTCTCGCCGAACAGGCCGGGTGGGACCTCGCGTCCGAGTTCGTCCGCCCACCAGTCGGCGTCCTCGATCGCGTAGGCGTACAACGCTTTGTCGCGGCCGCCATGGTACCGCTGGTCGCACTGCTGATCGCCTTCGAGGCCCAGCTCGTCGACTGCCACGGAGCCGTCGACCGGGCGCTTGTCGATCGCCGTCCAGCGCGACGGCCCGCGGATCAGTTCGTGGACGACGTTCACCGACAACAGCTGCGCCGTCATTGGCTCATCCAACGGATCGGGTCGCCGCTGTCCAGGTCCTCGCAGCCGGCGTCGTGCAGCGCGCCGACCGCGAGCGTCCGGCGGAAGGCGCCGAACGCCAGCACATGCGCGATCATCCCACCGGCCGAGAACACTTCGGCGTTCTCACCCGGGCAGACGATCAGCTCGTCCAGGCGGTTCGCCGTACACAACTCGCCGACCTCTTGCGCGAACGCCGGACCGACCTCGTTCAACCGGCGCTGCATGCTCTGCACGCTCGCACCCTGCTCGACGGCGAAGTCGTACGGCGTGCCGGTCAGGTTCGCGTGCCACATGCCGAGCTGTCCGACCAGCCGGGACAGCAGCGACCGCAACGTCGGGTCGTCGTCGATCCCTTCGACAGACAGCTCGATCGGCCGGTCCAGTTGGTCGGCGTCGAGTGCCGATGCCTGCTGGAGCATCCGGCCGAGCAGCCAGATGTGGTGGTCGATCATCGTCCGGATCAGATCCACGGAACTCACCTCGTCTCTCGCCGGTACCCGCAACCCGTTCGGCGGGTGGAAATGGATGCCGCTCGGTGCACCCAGCCGGATGCGGTCGGGCTGTCCCCGCCACTGCGCGGGCGGTACGCCGTACGCACGGCTGAAGGCGCGCGTGAACGCCTCGTGTGAGCCGTACCCGGCCTCGACCGCGACGTCGAGGATGCTGCCGCCGCCGGTCACCAGCCGGTACGCCGCCCGCTCGAGCAGGATGCGCCGGCGCAGGTGACCGGGCCGCTCGCCGGCCGCCGCCTCGACCATCCGGTCCAGGTGCGACCGCGACAGCCGGACCCGCGCCGCGAGCTCGTCGGCGGTCGCGTCGTGGTCGTCCAGCGCGTCGGTGAGCACGTCGACAAAGGCGGCGAACACATCGGTCATGGACCCATCGTGCCGCCGGGTGAGGTCGGCGGACTTGATCGTTTTCGCTACACCGCCGGGTTTACACACCATCCCGGGACCGTGCACACCCTTCTGGGACCGCGCACACCCTTCTGGGACCGTGCACACCGTCCCGGGACCTTGGACACTGGGTGGTGGCGTGGTCGTCAGCGCTACCGGGTTTCCATATGCCGTCCAGGTCGGCCGCGGCGACGGGTTGCAACACGGTGGGTTCACCCATCGTGTTGTGGGTTCCGTACCCTTCACACGGGTCAGGAACCCA
>NZ_JBEZFT010000042.1:0-56169 GCF_040649595.1 Kribbella sp. NPDC048915
TCGAGACTTGGGTAAGCAGCGCCGATTCTGGACACCCTCGCCCGTGCCGTCACGCATCCACGCCGGACACCAATCCCCGTGCATCAATCATCTAGATGAGCCCCCCACACCCCCGCCGCACTGTCTCAACCACCCCTCCACGCTGAGCCCGCCCGCCCTGGTCGCCTGCCTCCAGGAAATCCCTCCTAGGAGCGAAATGCCTCGTCAGCGGGTGAAAACCCTCCATCGTCCGACGACAACCGCCGCCCATCAGCTGCCCACACCCCGGCGCGACACAGGCAGGCACCGAAACCCGGCGCGACGAAGTGAGTCGCGGATGCCGTGCCGGGCGGGTACGGCGACTGCGCCATCCGGTGGTTGTCCACAGGCCGCAGATCGTCGACGCCGCGGGCGGCGACGAGGGGCATCTTCTTGGGTGAGGAATTCGCGATCGACGATGGGAGGAGCAGTGGGTGACGAGGTCGGCGTACCTGCAGATGAGGAGCGAACGAGGCGGTTCGTCGAGCTACGGGAGCAACAAAGCGGAGCGTTCAGTCGCGCCCAAGCGCTCGCGTCCGGGATCGGCGACAAGACTCTCGACCGCCGATGCCGGAACCGGCAGATTCAGCGGATCCATCACGGCGTGTACGCGGACTTCACTGGCATCCTGCCGTGGCAGACGCGGGTGTGGGCAGCCTGGCTGGCTGTCGGTCCAGAGGCGGCGCTCACCGCCGACACCGCGCTGCGTTGGCACGGGCTGAGCGGTGACTGGGCGGACTCGCCGATCTTTCTCGCTGTGCCGCAGCAGCGAAGAGTCGAACGCCGGGCCGGTCTCCGGATTTTCCGGCATCAGGACCTGGATGCGTACCTGCAGGTGGGTCGTGAACCACCTGTGGTCCGGCTCGAGCTCGCCGTCCTCACCGCGGCCGCCCGTCGGACCGACCCGGATCGTCGAACTGCGCTGCTCCTCGACGCATGCCGGCAACGGCGCACCACACCTGACCGGCTGCTCGCGGAGTTGGAGCGGCTGCCGCGCCTGCCTGGCCGCAACCTGCTCCGACAGGTGCTCGCCGACGCTGCCTCGGGCGTGCATTCGTTCCTCGAGCAGACGTACTCGATCCGAGTTGAACGCGCCCATGGGCTGCCCGTCGGGACCCGGCAGGTCCGGGTGGACGACGGGACGGTGCGGTATCGCGATGTCGAGTACGAGCCGTACGACCTGTTCATCGAGCTCGACGGCCGGACCGGACACGACGATGCACTCTCCACGTGGCGGGACATGCGCCGAGACAACGCCGCGACACTGCAAGGCAAAGCCACGCTGCGGTTCGGATACCAACTGGTGAGCAATCCTTGCGGCGCAGCCGGCCAGGTCGGTGCGGCGCTCGCCCAACGCGGCCGGTCCGGTACGCCGACCCGCTGCTCACCGACCTGCGCCGTCGATGGACAGTTTTCCGCATCTCTTAGGAGGATTCCTGGCGCTGTTCGCGGAAGATCCTCCTAGTTCCCACCTGCCCGCAGCGCGGTGCGGTGCGTGCGCGATGGCGGGGCGGTGTGCGTGGGGCGGGATGCGACAGGAGAGATGCGACAAGCGGGATCGGACGGGCGGGATGGGACGGGCGGGATGCGACTGGTCAGGCGAGGGAGCTGGCGTCTGGCGGTACGTCGACGGCGTGGCGGCGCAGGACCGAGAGGGGGATGGTTTCGAGGGCGCGGACGTGGGTGGCTGCGAGGACGACGGGAGCCGCGGCGCCGGCGTGGTACGACTGGAGCCAGCGGGCGGCGACCACGCACCAGCGGTCGCCAGGGACGAGGCCGGGGAAGCTGTACTCGGGGCGCGGCGTGACCAGGTCGTTGCCCACCGAGGCCTGGTGGGCCAGGAACTCGGCCGTGACCACCGAACACACCGTGTGACTGCCGAGGTCCTCGGGTCCGCTCGTGCAGCAGCCGTCGCGGTAGAACCCGGTCAGCGGGTCGGTGCCGCACTCCTCGAGCGGCTCGCCGAGCACGTTCAGGTCGCTGTCCATGCCGCCCATCCTCGCGGCCGACCGGCCGTCAACGCCAACCACCCGTCAACGCCAACCACCTGCCAGCCCCGAACCGGCCGCCACCACCGCCGAAGCGGGCGTCAGGCGCACCGGGGCGGCCGTCGGCGGTGCCGGTGTGGGGCGGAGTGGCAAGTGGTCAGCTGGCCTTGGTGTCGCCGAGGCGGACGTGGTCGTCGACGGACTCGCCGGCCTTGATCAGTTCCTTGGCCTTGTCGGCGTAGATGTCGACGTACTCCTGGCCGGACAGTTCCATCAGCGCGTACATGATCTCGTCGGTCACCGAGCGCAGGACGAAACGGTCCCTTTCCATCCCCTCGTACCGGGAGAAGTCCAGCGGCTTGCCGAAGGCGACGCCGGGGCGCACCAGGCGCGGCAGCAGCTTGCCCTTCTCGCGGTAGAACCATTGCGGCCAGATCCGGCCCGGGGGCTGCAGCTTCTCGGTGTCGATCATTGCGACCGGGATCACCGGGACGCCGGCCACGATCGCCATCCGGGCGACGCCGGTCTTGCCTTTGTAGAGCCGGCCGTCGGGCGAGCGGGTGCCCTCGGGGTAGATCCCGAACAGGCCGCCCTTCTCCAGGATCTCGAGGCCGGTGTTCAGCGCGGCCAGCGAGGCGCGGCCGCCGGAGCGGTCGATCGGGATCTGGCCGACCGACCGGAAGAACGTGGCGACCAGTTTGCCCTTGAGTCCGGGGCCGGTGAAGTACTCCGACTTGGCCGGGAAGACGATCTGCCGCGGCACCGAGACCGGCAGGAAGATCGAGTCGCAGAATGCGAGGTGGTTGGACACCAGCAGCGCGGGCCCCTCGGTGGGGACATGCTCCAGCCCGGTGACCTTGGGCCGGAAGAACAGCTTGATCAGTGGAGCGACCAGGAACCGTCTGAGGAACAGGTACAGCATCCGACTCGACCTCCGTCACTCGCCCGACACCCGACAGCACTCACACCAGGGACTCACCACAACTCACCAAGGTCTCTGGCCCATGGTCAGCCCGTACCCACTTCCGGCACCAGTGCTCGCCGGTGGCGGTCACGCGACGACTCCGGCGCGCCACCTTCCGGTGCGGACACTACGTTCCAGCTTCCCCCTCAGGCAACGTCACCGCAGGGAATGCGGGTGTCGCTGACCGTGTTGTGCCACCGAACGTGCCGGGACGAGGATCTTGATGCGACGATTGTCACGCGCCTTCGGGGCGCGTCGGTGAGGACCGTGAGCGGCGAGGAGTCGAGCGTGCCAGTGCAACCCCACGCGGAGGAGTTTCGCAGTCCCGGCAGCGGGGCGAACGCGGCCGTCGGCGTGCTGCTGAGCCACGGATTCACCGGCTCGCCCCGCTCGATGCGGCCGTTCGCCGAGCATCTGGCCGCCCAGGGGTACGGCGTGGCGCTCCCCCGCCTGCCCGGTCACGGCACCACCTGGCGGGAGATGAACCGGACCGGCTGGCCGGACTGGTACGCAGTACTCGACAACGAGTTCGAACGGCTGCGCAAGGACCACGACCAGGTGTTCCTGATCGGGCTGTCGATGGGCGGCTGCCTGGTCCTGCGGCTGGCCGAGCAGCACGGCGCCGAGGTTTCCGGTCTGGTCCTGATCAATCCGTCGGTGCAGACCGACGACAAGCGGCTGGCGCTGCTGCCGGTGCTGGCGAAGCTGGTCCCGTCCTTCCCGGGCATCTCGAACGACATCAAGAAGCCCGGCGTCGACGAGGGCGCGTACGACCGGATGCCGCTGCGCGCGCTGCACTCGCTGTCGCAGCTGTGGAAGGTCACCCGCGAGGATCTGGCGAAGATCACGCAGCCGGTCCTGCTGTTCCGCAGTACTGTCGATCATGTGGTGGAGCCGAGCTCGGGGCGGACGGTACTGTCCTCGATCTCGTCCCGCGACGTGACCGAGACCCTGTGCGAGGACAGCTATCACGTGGCAACCCTGGACAACGACGCACCGCGGATCTTCGCGGACTCGACCGCCTTCATCAGCCGGCTGAGCGTGCGCACCGATGCGTGACAACGGCCTGACGGCGACGTCGTACACCTCGCTCGGCCGGATCGACCCGCTGGTCGCCGAGCCGGTCCTGGACGCGCTCGCCGCGGCCGGCATCGCGGCGTACTGCGAGAGTCAGAGCGAGGCGCTGAGTGAGGTCGTGGCGCCGGACGAGGCCGAGGAACCGGTCCGTGTTCCGGCCGGGTACGACGAGATCTTCGTCGACGCCGAGGCTGTGGACCAGGCCCGCCCCGTGATCGACCGCAGCACCGAGGACGCCGAGTGGGAGTCGCTGGTCGAGCAGTTCAGCAAGCCGTCCGCGCCCGGGCACGATGGTGCCGATCCGGTGCCGCGCTGGCCGGTGAGCGAGGACGTCGACGACAAGTACGAGCCGCTGATCGACGTCCCGGCCGGGCTGGACGTCGAGGACCGGCCCGCGGCCGACGAGGAGGAGGCCCCGCCGCCGAAGCGGCGGGCCGACGACCCGCACGACCACTATGTTCCGCCGGAGCCGCCGCGCGGCCCGCGGCTGGACTGGATCAGCCGGCTGGCCTGGCTCGGGCTGATCGGCGGGCCGTTGCTGCTGATCGCGGCCGCACTGCTCGACTTCGGCACCGGCAGGATCACCACGCTGGCGGTCGCCGGATTCATCGGCGGGTTCCTCACACTGGTGTTCCGGATGAAGGACCGGCTTCCACCGGATGACCGCGGCGACGACGGAGCGGTCGTCTGAGCTAGAGTGCGAATCGTCGGACAATCCGACAGATTCGCTTCGAGTTGGGGAGGGCGCCCCGTGCAGGTCACCGAGACCGTCGAGATCACCGGCCACCTGATGGACTCCGGGCTGCTGTCCCGCGTCCTCGACGACATCCGCGGCTACGGCGGTGAGTACACGCTGGACAAGTTCGACCTCGGCTACGACAAGGACGACCCGTCCACGGTCCGGATGACGGTCGGCGCCGAGGACGAGGAGTCGCTGCAGCGGCTGCTGATGCGGATCCAGACCAAGGGCGCGAACCTGGTCGACCCGGGGACGCCGGAGATCACCGAGGTCTCTCAGGACGGCGTCTTCCCCGACGGCTTCTACTCGACGACGAACCTGCCGACCAGCGTCCGGCTCGGCGGCCACTGGGTGCCGGTGCAGAACCCGGAGATGGACTGCGGGCTGCTGGTGGAGGGCGACCCGCCGACCAGCGTGCGGACGATCCCGATGTCGGAGGTCCGCGCCGGGATGCGGATCATCACCAGCGCCCAGGGCGTCCGGGTGACGCCGCCGATCACCGTGAACACCGAGGACGGCTTCGGCTTCATGGAGTCGGACGTCTCCTCGGAGAAGCCGCAGCGGGTGCTGGTCAAGCAGGTCGCCGACGGCATGCGCGAGGCGAAGGCGAACGGGCAGAAGGTGCTCTGGGTCGGCGGCCCCGGCATCGTGCACACCGGCGCCGCACCCGCGATGGTCGCGATCGTCGAGGCCGGGTACGTCGACGTGCTGTTCGCCGGCAATGCGCTCGCGACCCACGACATCGAGTCCGCGCTGTACGGGACGTCGCTCGGCGTCGACCTGGCCCGCGGGCGGGGTGTCGAGCACGGCCACGAGCACCACATCCGGGCGATCAACACGATCCGCAAGGCCGGGTCGATCGCGGCCGCGGTCGAGCAGGGCGTGCTGACCTCGGGCGTGATGCACGCGCTGGTGAAGAACGGCAAGCGGTTCGTCCTGGTCGGCTCGGTCCGCGACGACGGTCCGCTGCCGGACGTCTACACCGACGTCCTCGAAGGCCAGCGGGCGATGCGCGCCGAACTGCCCGGCGTCGGGTACTGCCTGATGGCCGCCACCATGCTGCACTCGGTTGCCACCGGCAACATCCTGCCGGCGTCCATCCCGCTGACCTGCGTGGACATCAACCCGGCGACCGTGACCAAGCTGGCCGACCGCGGCTCGTCGCAGGCCCGCGGCATCGTCACCGACGTCGGCCTGTTCGTCGAGCACCTGGCCCGCGAGCTCTCCCCGGCGTACGCCGAGGGCAAGTGACCCCGTCGGCGGTCAGGCTGGAGGTATGAACACCAGCTTCGAAACGTTCCTGCAGCGCTTCGAGGAGGCCAACACCGCGTTCGTGAACGGCGACCCGTCGTTGTGGCTGCCGATGGTGTCGCGGAGCGAACAGAGCTCGATCTTCGGCGGGTTCGGCGGCCAGGAGGTCGGCTGGTCCGAGATCGAGTCCCGGTACCGGTGGGCGTCCTCGCAGTTCCGCGACCTCGGCGGGACGGTCGAGTTCGAATACCTCGACAAGTACGTCGGCGCGGACACGGCGTACACCGTCGCGATCGAGCGCTGCACGGTCCAGCACATCAGCCGGCCCGAACCGGTCCCGCACGAGTTGCGGGCGACGATGATCTTCCGGCTCGAGGACGGTGAGTGGAAGATCACCCACCGGCACGCCGATCCGCTCAGCCCCAAGTCCTCCCCTTCCGGGCCCTGACGGTGTTTGGATGACCGCATGACCGAACTCGTGCACCTGGACGTCGCCGGCGGGGTGGCCACCGTCACCCTGGACTCGCCGGGCAACAAGAACGCCTTGTCGCAGCAGCTCACCGGTGAACTGCTCGAGCGGCTCGAGGCGGCCGGGGCGGACGACGAGGTCCGGGTGATCGTGATCCGGTCGGCGCTCGAGGTGTTCTGCTCCGGCGCCGACCTGTCCGAGGCGACGACGGTCGGGATGGGAGTCGGCGCGCAGCGGATGGTCGACGTGCAGCGGGCGATCGTGGCGAACCCGAAGCCGGTGGTCGCGCGGGTGGCCGGGCCGGTGCGCGCGGGCGGGATCGGGATCGTCGCCGCGGCCGACCTGAGCGTGGCCGGCGAGAGTGCGACGTTCGCGTTGACCGAGGTCCGGCTGGGCCTCGCGGCCGCGACGATCTCGCTTACGGTGCTTCCCCGGCTGACCGACCGCGCGGCGGCGTACACGTTCCTGACCGGCAACGGCTTCGACGCGCTCGAGGCCGCCCGCCTCGGGCTGCTCACGCTGACGGTTCCCGACAGCGAGCTGGACGCAGCCGTCGACACGGTGCTGGAGTCGCTGCTGAAGGGGTTGCCGCAGGGTCTTCGTGAGACGAAGAAGCTGCTGAACCGCGAGCTCCTCGCCGATATCGATGCCCGCGGCAAGGACCTCGCCGAGCTGTCGGCGTCCCTGTTCGCCTCCCCCGCCGCCCAGCAGGCCATGCTCGCGTTCCTCAACCGCAAGAAGCAGTAATTCGGTTGCCGCCCGGCCACGGCGTTGCTGGACTGACCACATGCGGCTGACCGACTCGCACCGTGAGCAGTTCCGGAGCCACGGGTACGTCGTGGTGCCCGGCGTCCTGTCCGACGCGCAACTGAGCGCTGCACGACGGACTGTCGCGACGATGCTCGACCGCGAACCGCCGAACGGTTTCGGCGTGCACTTCCGCTGGCCGTCGCTCGCGAGCGGCCACCCGTTGCTGAAGCTGTACCGAACCGCCAAGATCGCCGAGCTCGCCGCGCAATTGATCCGGCCTGAGCTCCCGCTGCTGGAGCCCGACCAGGCGCAGGTCGCCGTCACGATCCCACCGTGGCCGCACGTGCCGGGCAGCCCGCACGTGGACGGTGTCACGCCGCCACTGGAGG
Organism: Kribbella sp. NPDC048915; assembly: GCF_040649595.1. Taxonomy (NCBI): domain Bacteria; kingdom Bacillati; phylum Actinomycetota; class Actinomycetes; order Propionibacteriales; family Kribbellaceae; genus Kribbella; species Kribbella sp. NPDC048915. Next base: position 7,646 of record NZ_JBEZFT010000042.1, read on the forward strand.
ACGGCTCCCCCGGCAGCTTCACCATGCTCGCCGGGCTGTGGCTGACCGCGCACGACCAGGTCGATCGCGGCAACCTGTACGTCTGGCCGGGCACTCACCGCACGCTCGGCAACTACCTCGCCGAGCACGGCGCGGACGCTCTCACGCGGGTCGACGAGATGAATCCGGGGCCGTACCCCGACGTTCCGCTCGGTGATCCGATCCAGGTGACCGGACCGGCCGGCAGCGTGTTGTTCGCGCACTATCTGCTCGCCCACAACATCGGTGGGCATTTCGGCGCCGCCGACGACGTACGGCGAGAGACGCTGTACTACCGGCTGCGGACCGAGACGCATCGCGCCAACTGGCGAGACGTGGTCACGAATCCGCTGCTGGAGTTCCGGTCCTGAGCTCGATCAGCATCGGTAGGTGGTCGGAGGCCGCGGCCAGATCCTCGGCGGCGGCCGGGACCGGGATGATGCGGCCGTCGAGCGTGGGCGACAGATGGGCGCCGTCGATCCGCTTGTGCGGGTCGGTCGAGCTGAACGTCGGTCCGGCGTCGGCGCCCAGATCGGTCAGCCCCTCCTCGGCGAGGCGTTTCCAGACCGGACCGTCGGGCTCCTCGTTCAGGTCGCCGGCCAGCAGGTACGGCGTGCCGAGCGTGCGGCAGCGCTGCAGGATCTGCTCGAGTTCGCGGCGGCGGCCGAGGATGTGCAGGCCGAGATGGCAGCACACGACCGCGGCGCGGGTCGCGCCGACCTGGACGTAGCCGCCGACCGCACCGCCGGGCAGCTGGGTGGCGACGAAGTTCAGCCGGCGCCGGACGAACGGGCGCCAGATCCGCCAGTGCAGCGCCTCGGCCAGCTCGATGCCCTCGGCAACCAGGATCGCGTTGCGCGCGGACGCCGCGACGTACCGCAGGCCGAAACTCGCCGCCATCGCGCGCCGTTTGCGGCGGGTGCCGAACCAGGTCGGCGCCTCCTGCACGAGCATCACGTCCGGAGCGCAGGCCCGCACCACCCGCGCGAGCGCCGTCCGGTCGTCACCCCACCGATGCACGTTGTACGACAGCACCCGCAGGATGCCGCCGTCGGTCATGTCTCGGTGTCGCCCTTCACGTCGGCGTGGTGCAGGCTCGGGTCGGCGCGCATGCCGGTACGGCGGGCCGCGGACTTGCGGGCCGCCCGCTCCAGGCGGGTCGAGCGCCCACGCGCCGCGGCCGTCTTCGCGGTCACCGCGGTGGTCTTCACCCGGACCCGGCGCAGCCAGGTCGCTTCCTCGCGGGCCAGGTCGGCCGCACCGACCAGACCGGCCTCCGGGCCGAGCACCGCGCGGACGATCCGGGCCTCCGGGCGGAACCCGCGGCCGGTCAGCGTCCGCTTGAACGCCTCCCGGGCGGGCGCGAGCAACAGCTCGCCCGCATCGGAGACGCCGCCGCCGATCACGAACGTGCCCGGGTCGAGCGCGGCGGCCAGGTTCGCCAGGCCGACACCGAGCCAGCGGCCGACCTCCTCGAGCAACTCGACCGCCACCGGGTCGCCGTCCTTCGCGAGCTCGGTGACCATCGGGCCGTTGATCTTGGCCGGGTCGCCACCGGCCGCGCGCAGCAGGTTGTGCGCGACCGGGGAACCGGACAGCGCCAGCTCCCGGGCCTCCCGGGTCAGCGCGTTGCCGGACGCGTACTGCTCCCAGCAACCGCGGTTGCCGCACTCGCAGCGGTGTCCGCCCGCTACGACCTGCATGTGCCCGAATTCACCGGCGATGCCGAACTTGCCGCGCTGCAGAGCCCCGTCGTTCAGGATCGCGCCGCCGATGCCGGTGCCGAGCGTGACACAGACCAGATGGCTCTCGCCCTGACCGCCACCGAACCGCCACTCCGACCAGGCCGCCGCGTTCGCGTCGTTCTCGACCACGACCGGCAGGCCGAGCCGGCGCTCGACCGCGTCCCGGAGCGGCTCGTGCCGCCAGGCCAGGTGCGGCGCGAACAGCACCGACGACCGGGTGCCGTCGACGAACCCCGCGGCGCCGATCCCGACCGCGATCACGTCGTGCCGCGACTCGAGATCGTGGACGATCTCCGCGATCGCGTCCTCGGTCTCCTTGGGATCCTTGGTCGGCGTGTCCCGGCGCAACCGGTCCAGGATGTTGCCTTCGGGGTCGACGACCCCGGCGGCCACCTTCGTCCCGCCGATGTCGATCCCGATCGTCAAAGCCTGCGTCAGCGCCAAGGTTCGACCTTCCTCGTGGCCCCCGGACTGGCTCCAGTATCCCAGGTCAGGACAATCACCGTCGTCGGCACCACCCGTCGCCCCGGCGTCGCCTACAGCGCCGGCGCCGGTCGCCGGGCCAGGTCGGCGGCGCCGATCAGCCCGGCGTCGTTGCCCAGCTCGGCGAGGCTGAAGGTGGCGTGCGGTCGGTTCGACCGGGCCGGCAGGTTCTTCTCGAACGCCTGCAGCGCCGACTCCATCAGCAGGTCCTTGGCCGCGCTCACCCCGCCGCCGATGACGATCAGCGTCGGGTCGAACACGGTCGCCAGGCTGGCCAGTCCCTCGCCGAGCCAGCGCCCGAGGTCTTCCAGCAGCTCGACGGCGCACGGGTCGCCCTTGGTCGCCGCCTCGGTGATCATCGGCCCGGTGAGCTCCTCGGGGTCCGTGATCCCGCACACGCTCAGCATCTGCGCGGCCGTCAGCGACCCGGACTCGGCACGCGCCTTGCCCTCGCGGACCAGCGCCCGCCCGGACGCGTACTGCTCCAGACAACCGCGCGCCCCGCACCCGCACCGATGTCCGCCCGGTACGACGCGCACGTGGCCGAGCTCGGCCGCGACGCCGTGTGCACCGCGCAGCAGCTGACCGTCGATGACCACGCCGCCGCCGATGCCGGTACCGACCGTGATGCACACCATGTGGTCGACGTCCTTGGCCGCGCCGAACGCGAACTCGCCCCAGGCCGCGGCGTTGGCGTCGTTCTCGACCACGACCGGGATCTTCAGCTGCTCGGCGACCCGGGCGCCGAGCGGCTCGTCGCGCCAGGCCAGGTTCGGCGCGAACAGCACCGTCGAGCGGTCCGACGAGACGAAGCCGGCCGCGCCGATGCCGACCGCCTCCACCGCGTGGCTGCCGATCAGCTCCGCGGCCGCCGCGCAGATCGTGGCCGCGGTCGCCTCGGTCGAGTCCGCCGGGGTGTCGCGCTGCGTCCGCGCGATGATGGCGCCGGTCTCGTCGACCACGCCGGCGGCAATCTTCGTCCCGCCGACATCGATGCCGATCGTCAGTCCCATGGTTCGGGGTCCTCACTCACGTCGATCCGGTCCACCCGGGACCGGGCCGATTCCTGGGCCGCTTCGGCGGCCGTTTCCTCCGCTGCCGAGGACCGCGACGCTGCGTCCTCCCGCGCCTGCCTGGCCGCCTCCGCGGCGGCCTCGAGCAGCGACCGCACCGAGCCGAGTACATGGGCGGCGGCGGTCGACAGCTGCTCGATGGTCTCCGGGCTGGTACTGCGCACCTTGTGGATCAGCTGACACACCGGGCACCACACGCAGTCCGGGCCCAGCTTGTCCGCCTCCTCGGCGGCGTGCCCCGAGACAGGCTCCGAAACAGGCTCAGCCGCCGGTTCCGAGGTGTGATCCGGCGTGTGGTGGGCGGTGTCGTGGGCGGCGTTCTGCAGCACGGCGAAGAGCTTCGCGGCTTCCTCGGCGACCGAGCCGATCGGTTCCTTGGTCACCGGGCCGCCTCGCGGCGCGACAGCTGCTCGTGGAACTCGGCGGTCAGCCCCTGCGCCAGCTCCTGCGCGGATTCCAGCGGACCGGCCCCGGTCGGCACCTCGGCGGCGGGAGCGACCGGTCGCGCGGGCTGCCGCGGCGAGAACCGCACCTGCAGCCGGCCGTCGTCCAGCCGGGCGCCTGCGACCACACCGCGCGCCAGCGCGGCCGGCAGCGGCAGCACCCGCCGGTACGAGCCGACGGTGATGATCAGCTCGTCGCCGTGCCGGGCCAGGTCCAGCTCATCGGCGGATGCCAACGGCAACGGCATCGTCAGCGTGTACGTGCGGCCGTCGGTGTCGATGTGCCGATCAACCCACAGCGACGTGTCGTCGGTGGCCCGCGCGAACGGGTCGTCACCGCCGTACATCTCGACAGCGAACGCGGCCAGTTCCTCGACGCCGACCGGCTCACAGACGCGGTACGGCGACTCCCAGATCGGCAGCGGGCGAAACGAATCCGCGACCTCCTCGAGGATCCCGCGCTGCGCCGCGACCCACTGCCGCCGCCAGGTGTCCGCACCGGCGGCCGGGAACACGCGGTTCGCCACGACGCCGTCGACGCGGTACCCGTACAACGAAAGCCTGGTCAGCGAGCGCCGCGCCTCGGCGACCACGACCGCCTCCGGCGTCAGCACCAACCGCACCGAGGCGTCCGGGCCGGCCAGCAGCGTCCGGATGTCCGCGAGGTCGGCCTGCAGTCGCCGCAACGCGTCGAAGACGTTGTCGTCCGGCATCGGGATGCTCGACCCGCGGCTCAGGAACGGCCGGAACGTCCGCATCATCTTGCGCTCGGCGTTGAAGATCCGGTCCAGGTACCAGTTCAGGGCCTCGGGCAACGCCAGCAGCCGCAGCGTCTCGGCGGTCGGCGCGCAGTCCACGACGATCACGTCCCAGCGGCCGGACCGGACGTGGTCGCGCACCTCGAGCAGCGCGAGCACCTCCGCGGCGCCGGGCAGGACGGTCAGTTCCTCGGCCTCGATCGGATCCATGCCGACCGTGTGCAGCACCGAGCGCAGATAGTTCTGGATGTCGCCCCAGGACCGCTCGAACTTGCGCTGCGCATCGATCTGCTGGACGAACAGCAGGTCGTCGATCTCGGTCGGCTCCGGACCGGCCGCGGAGTCGAACGCGTCCGACAGCGAATGCGCGGCATCCGTCGACAGCACCAGCGTGCGCAGCCCGCGGAGCGCCGCGAGCGTGGCGGTCCCGGCCGCCGAGGTGGTCTTCCCGACGCCGCCTTTACCCGTGTACAGCAGAACCCGAGTCACTGGTTTACGACTCGACGCGCTTCTTGAGGCCCTTGAGAGCCGTGTCGATGATGACCTTCTCGGCCTTCCGCTTGAGCATGCCGATCATCGGGATCGCCACGTCCACCGCGAGCCGGTACGTCACCTCGGTCCCCGTGCCGCCTTCCTTGGTCAGATCCCGCAGCACGTACGCGCCGTCCATGCCCTTGATCATCTTCGCCTCGACCAGCGTCCAGGTCACCTCGTTGCGGGACCAGACGTAGGCCAGCGTGTACTCGTCGGAGATCGCGCCGGCATCGACCTTGAAGCGCACCTTGTTCGGCCGGCCGGCCTCGTCGGTGGACAGCACCTCGGTCTCCCGCATCGAGTCGGCCCATTCCGGGTACGCCGCGAAGTCCGCGATCACCGCCATGATTTCTTTCGGGGTCGCGTTCACCTGGATGGTCGAGGTGGTCTGTTCCGCCATCGATTCACCTCTTCGCCGGTCGGGTCTGGTGCGAGGGGCCGGCGGTCCGGGTGGTGCCGGTGCCGGGGTCCTCCCCGGAGACTATCGCGGGATCGTGTCCGGCACGGCGTTCGCCCGCCGCGCGGCCTGCCTCGACTTCGTCCTTGAACGCCCACAGCCGCTTCCGGTACGCCGCGACGTACCGCTCCTTGAGCCGTTCGGCCGCGCGGCCGCGGACCGGGCGGGCAGGGTCGACGCGCAAGTACCAGTGCACGACGACGCCGTCGCGGACCTCCTCCAGCCACCATTCCGCGGTCCCGATCGCGGCGCCGGTGACGGCCCACCGAACCCCTTCGCGACCGCGTCGTTCGGTGGGCGTCAGGGTCAGGTCCGGCCACCACTCACGCCAGAGGGTGTCCGACCCGAGCCGCTCGGCGACGTAGGCTGGATCAGCAACGACCAGGTCGTCGCAACTGATGTCGAGCATGGGCATGGCTAGAACCTAGTCTGGTGGATCACATAAACCTGGCTACCTATGGGTAGGTGACTGTAGCGTGCGCCGGAAGTCGACAATTCGTGACCGACTGAGGAGACGCGGATGCGTGAGTACACCGTTCCTGCTGTGACCGAGCCCGCCACCGGGAACCTGAGCGACCCGGTGTGGGCGAACGCGTCCTCCTACCCTGACACCGCCGTCTTCAGCCGCCGGACCGGGACCGGCTGGGTCGACGTCACCGCTGCCGAGTTCGCGCAGCAGGTGATCGGCGTCGCGAAAGGCCTGATCGCGGCCGGGGTGCAGCACGGTGATCGGGTCGCCTTGCTCAGCCCGACCCGGTACGAATGGACGCTGGTCGACTACGCGATCTGGAGCATCGGCGCGGTCACCGTTCCGATCTACGAAACGTCGTCCGCGTCGCAGGTGCAGTGGATCCTGACCGACTCCGACGCCGTCGCCGCCGTCGTGGAGAACGCGACCCACGGCGCGGTCGCCGAGTCCGCCCGCGCCGAAGCGCCGGCGCTGCGGGACATCTGGCAGCTCGAGGCCGGCGCGGTCGACCAGCTCACCGCACTCGGCCAGGACGTCTCCGACGCCGCGTTCGACAAGCGCCGCTCCGCGGTCACCGCCGCCGATCTGGCCACGCTGATCTACACCTCCGGTACGACGGGACGCCCGAAAGGCTGCAAGATCAGCCACGGGAACTTCCTCGACGAGCTCGGGCCCGCGGTGCAGATCCTCGACGACCTGTTCGACACCACCGGCGCGAGCACGCTGCTGCTCCTGCCGCTGGCGCACGTGTTCGCGCGGATCATTCAGGTCGGCTGTGTGATGAAGCGGGTCAAGGTCGGCCACAGCGCCGACGTGAAGAACCTGGTCGCGGACCTCGGCGCCTTCAAGCCGACGTTCATCCTGAGCGTGCCGCGGGTGTTCGAGAAGGTGTTCAACTCGGCCAGCCAGAAAGCGCATGTCGACGGCAAGGGCAAGATCTTCGACGCCGCCGCGGAGACCGCGATCGCGTACTCGCAGGCGCAGGACAAGGGCGGGGCGTCGTTCGGGCTGAAGGCCAAGCACGTGCTGTTCGACCGGCTCGTCTACGGCAAGCTGCGGGCGGTGCTCGGCGGCCAGGTGCAGTACGCCGTCTCCGGCGGCGCGCCGCTCGGTGACCGGCTCGGGCACTTCTTCCGCGGCATCGGCGTACCGGTGCTGGAGGGCTACGGCCTGACCGAAACCACCGCCGCGGTCGCGGTGAACCTGCCCGACGACATCCGGATCGGCACCGTCGGGCGGCCGCTGCCCGGTGTGACGGTGGCCGTCGCGGACGACGGCGAGCTGCTCTTCAAGGGTGGCCAGGTGATGCAGGGCTACTGGAAGAACGACGAGGCGACCGCGGCCGTGATCGACGCCCAGGGCTGGTTCCACACCGGCGACCTCGGTGAGGTCGACGTGGACGGGTTCATCCGGATCACCGGCCGGAAGAAGGAGATCCTGGTGACGGCCGGCGGCAAGAACGTCGCGCCGACGCTGCTCGAGGACCAGATCCGCCTGCACCCGCTGGTCAGCCAGTGCATGGTCGTCGGCGACGGCAAGCCGTTCATCGCCGCGCTGGTCACGATCGACCCGGAGAACATCGTGCCGTGGGCGACCGAGCGCGGGAAGCCGACCGACCCGGCGGCGCTGACCCACGACGCCGACCTGATCGCCGAGGTGCAGAAGGCGATCGACGAGGCGAACGCGTCGGTTTCGCACGCCGAGGCGATCAAGAAGTTCTCGATTCTGCCGGTCGACTGGACCCAGGAGTCCGGCGAGCTCTCGCTCAAGCTCTCGCTGCGCCGGCACGTCGTGATGAAGCAGTACGCCGCCGACGTCGAGGCCCTGTACGCCAAGTAGGACGCCCGAGGACGCCAGGTAGGAGGAGCGGGATCAGCCGATCGGCTGATCCCGGAAGTGGCCGCTCGGGCGATGTGGCCGGGGTGCCCGGGCGGCGATGCTCGAAGCATGATCACGAGCATAACGTCGCCGGTCGTCGAAGTCACCGAGCTGCGCAAGGCGTACGGCGGCCGCACCGTCGTCGACGGGGTGTCGTTCGGGGTCGACGAGGGTGAGATCTTCGGCATCCTCGGACCGAACGGCGCGGGCAAGACCACCACGGTGGAATGCGTCGAGGGCCTGCGGGTGCCCGACGGCGGACGGGTCCGGGTCGCCGGGCTCGATCCGGTCACCGACCACGCCGAAGTCACGCAGGTGCTCGGCGCGCAGCTGCAGGAGAGCGAACTGCAGTCCAAGCTCACGGTCCAGGAGGCCCTCGAGCTGTACGCCGCGCTCTACCCGCACCCGGCCGACTGGCGGCCGCTCGCCGACCGCCTCGGCCTGACCGGCAAGCTCAAGACGCGCTTCGGTGTGCTCAGCGGTGGCCAGAAGCAACGACTGTCGATCGCGCTCGCACTGATCGGCAACCCGCGGGTCGTCGTCCTCGACGAGCTGACCACGGGCCTGGACCCGCGAGCCCGCCGCGAGACCTGGGAGATCGTCGAGGACGTCCGCGACCGCGGCGTCACGGTGCTGCTGGTCACGCACTTCATGGAAGAGGCACAGCGCCTCTGCGACCGGGTCGCCCTGATCGACCAGGGCCGGATCACCGCTCTGGACACCCCGAGCGGACTGATCAGCCGGACAGCCGGAGCCACGATCATCTCGTTCACTCCGTCGACGCCGCTCGACCACGACGACCTGGCCACGTTGCCCGCGGTCGCGTCGGTCGCCTCCAAGGACGGCCGCATCACGCTCGGCGGGACCGACGAGACCGTCACCGCTCTGCTGTCGCTGCTCGCCCGCCACCGGATCACCGCGCATCAGCTCCGCGTCACCGACGCGACGCTCGACGACGCCTTCCTCGACCTGACAGGAGCCCACCGATGAGCTCGATCGCGACCGCCCCGGTCCGCCGGCGCTCGCCGCGGACCGCCGTACTGCGCGCCGAGGCGCGCCTGTTCCTCCGGGAGGGCGGCAGTCTGTTCTGGACGCTCGGCTTCCCGCCGCTGCTGCTGGTGATCCTCGGATCGGTGCACAGCTTCCGGAAGTACGATCCCGGACTGGGCATGCGGCTCATCGACGTCTACGTCCCGACGATCGTGCTGGTCGCGCTGATCACGGCCGGCCTGCAGGCGATGCCGCCGGTCATCACCGGCTACCGGGAGCGCGGCATCCTGCGGCGGATGTCGCTGACGCCGGTCCGGCCGTCCGCGCTGCTGACTGCCCAGATGGGACTGAACGGCGCCGGCGGGGTGCTGTCGGCGGCGGCGTGCCTGATCATCGGCCGGCTCGCGTTCGACGTCCGGCTGCCGCAGCAGGCGATCGGGTACACGCTGGCGTTCCTGCTCACGGTCACCGCCTCGCTCGCCCTCGGTGCGCTGATCGCGGCCGTCGCGCCGACCGCGCGGCTCGCGACCGGGATCGGCATGGTGGCGTTCTTCCCGAGCCTGTTCTCGGCCGGTCTGTGGGCGCCTGTGCAGTCGATGCCGCACACCCTGCGCGAGATCGTCCTGCTGATGCCGTTCGGTGCCGCGTCCCAGGCGCTGGGGCAGGCGGCCGCCGGGCAATGGCCGGCCTGGTCCCACCTGGCCGTGCTGGCCGCGTGGGCCGTGGCGGTCTCGGCGGCTGCGGCACACTGGTTCCGCTGGGAGTAGGACGACGTGCACACTGGGCGAGTGACAACGGTGGACAGCACACTCGAACGCAACGAGGCGGCGTTCCACAAGCTGGTGCCGTACTTCCTGCTCGCCCTCAGCTGCTTGCTGGCGCTGGCGACCACGGATCAGCTCACGCCGACGAGCCCGGAGCAGACACTCGGGTACGCCCTGGTCGGCGCGGCGCTGCTGCTGCAGCTGTGGTGGACCTGGAGCGGCCGGCTGCTTCGCGGCGCGAACGCCGTGTCGGTCACGTACTACGTGGTGCGCTGGGCGCTGGCCGCGGTACTGACGTCACTGAACCCGTTCTTCGCCTTCTATGTCGCGGCCGGGTACTACGACACCGACGAGGTGATCCCCGGCCGCAAGCGGCAGCGACTCGCCTTGTTCGCCAGCTCGATCCCGATCGCGGCCGCACAAACCGGGAGCTTCCCACCCGAAGGGCGCACCAGCTGGCTGGCGTTCGCCGGCCTGCTGGTCGCCAACAACGTGCTACTGGTCGTCCTCAAGCACATGGCCGACCAGCAGGAGGAGCGATCCCGGCTGCGGGACGCGACGATCCGCGAGCTCGAGCAGGCGCACGAGGAGAACGCCGCGCTGCAGGCGCAGCTGCTGGTCCAGGCCCGTGAAGCCGGGATCGCCGATGAGCGCCGCCGGCTGGCCGCCGAGATCCACGACACGATCGCGCAGGGCCTCACCGGCATCATCGCTCAGCTGCAGGTGGTCGCGAACACCAACGACCCGGCCGCGGTCCGCGAGCACGTCGGCCGCGCGACCGAGCTGGCCCGGCACAGCCTCGGCGAGGCCCGGCGCTCGGTGCAGAACCTCGCCCCGGCGGGCCTGTCCGAGGACAACCTTCCCGAGGCACTCCGCAAGGCCGTCGACCAGTGGGCCGAGCGGACCGGCGTCGCTGCCGAGGTCACCGTGACCGGTACGCCGCAGCACTTGCACGGGGAGGTCTCCGCGACCATTCTGCGCATCACCCAGGAAGCCCTCGCGAACGTGGCCAAGCACGCGGCCGCGTTGCGCGTCGGCGTCACGCTCAGCTTCATGGACGACGAGGTGACAGTGGACGTCCGCGACGACGGCAAAGGGTTCGACCCCCTCGAGGTACCGGCCCGCACCGGCACCGGCGGCTTCGGGCTGGACGGGATGCGCGCCCGCGCCGAACGCATCGCCGGCACCCTGACCATCGAGTCCGAACCGAACTTCGGTACGGCGATCTCCGCGCGACTCCCGTTGGTGCTCCATGGCTGATCCGGTCGCTGAGATCTCGCTGCTCCTGGTCGACGACCACCCGGTGGTGCGCAACGGGCTGCGCGGCATGTTCGAGTCGACGCCCGGCTTCACCGTGCTGGCCGAGGCCTCGAACGGCGTCGAGGCGGTCGAACTGGCCGCGGACCTGGAGCCCGACGTGATCCTGATGGATCTGCGGATGCCGGGCGGCGGCGGGCTGGACGCGATCACCGAGCTGACCCGCCGCGGCATCCGGTCCAAGGTCCTGGTGCTCACCACCTGGGACACCGACGTCGACACCCTGCCCGCGATCGAGGCCGGCGCGACCGGCTACCTGCTCAAGGACGCTCCGCAGGACGAGCTGTTCAACGCCGTTCGTCAGGCCGCCGCCGGGCGCACGGTGCTCTCCCCCGCGGTCGCGTCCCGGCTGGTCTCGGCCGTCCGCACCCCTGCTCCCACGCCATTGGCGGCCCGCGAGCGCCAGGTCCTCGAGCTGGTCGCCAAGGGGACGTCGAACCGCGACATCGCCCGCGAACTCTTCATCAGCGAGGCCACGGTGAAGACCCACCTCAGTCACGTCTTCACCAAACTCGGTGTCACCGACCGAGCGGCAGCCGTTGCCAAGGGCTACGACCTCGGCATCCTTGGCAACGGCTGACGCCTGGCTGGGGCCGACTCTCGTCAGCCAGGAAACGGCCCGGCCCGCAGCAGGGAGCTGGGGAGGGGTGTGCCGAGCTGTTTCTCCAGCCAACCGGCCGAGGCGATCGTCGCCTCGAGATCGAGGGTGGTCTGCCATCCCGTGCGCTGCAGCAGGTACAGCAGGTCCTCGGTGGCGAGGTTCCCGGTGGCCGCCGGCGCGAACGGGCATCCCCCGGCACCGCCGATGCTCGCGTCGAGCGTGGTGATGCCGGCGGCCAAAGCTGCGACGGCGTTGGCCGCCGCGGTGTTGCGCGTGTCGTGCAGGTGCACGCGGAGGGGCACGGCCGCCCCGAGGATCTCGCGCGCGAGCGCCGCGCGTTCGGTGATGTCGGCCGGTACGGCGACGCCGATCGTGTCCGCGAGCGCGACCTCATCGGGGCCTGCGGCCACGACTCGTTGCAGGACGTCACGCAACCTGGCCGGTGGCACCTCACCCTCGAACGGGCAGCCGAACGACGCTCCGACGGTGATCGTCGTGAACACTCCCGCCGCGCGTGCCTCGGCGACCACCGACGCGGCGGTGGCACAGGCCTCGGCCGTGGTCATGCCCTGATTGCGCCCGCAGAACGTGTCGGTGGCCACGACCACCACGTCGACCTCGTCGACGCCGCCGGCCAGGGCGCGCTCGAGCCCACGCTGATTCATCACCAGGCCGGCGTACCGCACGTCGTCGTACTTCGGCAGCGCTCGCATCAGTTCGTCGGCGTCGGCGAGCTGCGGGACCCGGCGCGGGTTCACGAAGCTGGTCACCTCGATCCGCCGGGCGCCGGCCCGGACGGCGCGTTCGACCAGCTCGACCTTCGCCTCGGTGGTGAGTACGGCGGACTCGTTCTGCAGACCGTCGCGCGGCGCCATCTCGACGATCTCCACCGCTCCGAGCGGGCTGCTCACGACTGCCCCGCGAAGTAGTCGAGGACGACGGATTCGCCGACGACCTCGGCGTACTTGGCCTGCAGGTCGAAGAGGTTCGCCTCGTGTGGACCCTGGCCGCGATCACCGACGGCGTCGCGGACGACCAGCGGTGCGAAGCCGTACTGGATCGCGTCGACCGCGCTGGCCCGGATGCAGCCACTCGTGCTGACCCCGACCAGGACGACGGTGTCGATGCCCTGCGCCTGCAGGGTCGACGCGAGTGTGGTGCCGAAGAAGGCGCTCGCGTACTGCTTCACCAGCACGAGTTCGTCCGCGGCCGGTGCGACCTGCGGCATCAGTTCTCCCATCGGTCCGCCACCGTCGAACAACTGCTGCAACGCCGGCACCTTCCGGACGAAGACGCCCCCGTCGACCCCACCCGGGCCGTAGGCGACCCGGGTGTGTACGACCGGCACGTCCGCAGCCCGGGCCGCCCCGAGCACGCGGGCCGCCGACTCCAGGCAGTCCTTCGACGGCAGGCACATCGGGCTCGCCGGGTCGAAGTACGCCCGCATCAGATCGACGACGAGCAGGGCCGGCCGGCTGCCCGGTGCCAGCCGGCCGTCGAAGCCGGCGGAGAACGTCATCGCACCACCGGCGGCCGGGGCGCGGCCAGCCCGGTCTCTTCCAAAGCGTTGGCCAGGATCGTGTCGATGTCCGGTCCCTTGTCGAAGGTCGGCAGCGGATCCGGGCGACCCGCGGCGAGCTCGGCACGCAGGGCGGCCGTCGCGTCCGCGTCGACCTTCCCGTCCGCGTCGCACACCACGCCGTACCGCCGAGCGCCGTCGACGGTGACCAGGCCGCGCAGGACTTCGAGAGCGACCAACTCGGGGTCACGGGCCAGCGGGTCACCCCAACCGCCACCGCCCCAGGTCACGAAGTGCAGGAGGTCACCCACGTCGACCGGTACGTCGTGGACCTTGCTGCCGAGCATCTGCGTCGTACCGTCCGCGCGCTCGATCCACTTGCGGCTGCGGGCGCCGGGTTCGCCGCCGTTCACACCCCAGGGGTACGTCAACCAGCGGTCGTCGTGGATCGCGATCGTGCCCGCCTCGAGGAACCGGTACGCCACGTCGACGCCGTTGCCACCGCGGTGCAGGCCCGCGCCGCCGGTGTCGGCCACCGTCTCCCAGCGCTCGATCCGCAGCGGGTAGTACGACTCCAGGTACTCGCACGGGATGTTCACGAACGACGGCCACAGCGAATGCCCGTCCGGCCCGTCGCCGATCGGCCGGCCCGGGATGCCGCCGAAGCCGATCGAGTACAGCTGGAACCATTCGCCCTTGCGTTCCCCGGACCCGTAGTTGCCGGAGTACATGAAGTGCGGCGAGGACGAGAACCCGGCCGCGTTCAGCAGGCTCGGGTTGGTCTGGCCGAGCAGGCCGCCGAACAGGTCGAAGATCCGGCCGATGCCGTGGTTGCGCGCGTTCAGCGCCGCCGGGTACTTCGGTTTCCAGAACGACTCGTCCGGGATCTTCACGTCGACCAGTGGATAGAACCCGTCGTTCCAGAGGATCTGCGGATCGGCGACCGTGATCATGTAGATGCCGAAGAACATCCGGACCAGGTTCTCGTTCAGGAAGTAGTTGATCGGGCCCTGCGCCTGCGGGCTGCTGCCGCTGAAGTCCAGCAGCACCTTCTCCCCGGTCCGGGTCAGGCTGAGCTTCAGCTCGTACGGCCCGTAGCCGAGCCCGTCGTCGCAGATGTAGTCGATGAACGAGATCGTCTCGCCGTCTTTGAAGACCAACTCTAGCAGGGTCTTCATGGCCCGGTAGTTGCGGTCGAGGAGCTGGTCGAGCGCGGAGTTGTAGGTCTCGACCCCGAACCGCGCGCACATCTCCTGGACCCGGCGCGCGGCGGTCCGGCAGGCCGCGACGATGCCGTGCAGGTCGGCGCGGTTCCAGTCCGGCTTGCGGACCTGGTTGAGGATGATCCGCAGCGCGTCCTCGTCCAGCACACCCTTCTTGTAGAGCTTGAAGGGCGGGATCACCACGCCTTCCTCGAAGATCGTCCGGGCGTCGGTCGGCATCGACGCCGGCGTCTTGCCGCCGACGTCGGACATGTGCCCGAACATCGCCGACCAGCCGACGATCCGGCCGTCGACGTAGATCGGCAGCACCACCAGCCAGTCGTTGGCGTGGCTGATCGCGGCACCGCACGAGTACGGGTCCGACGTCAGCAGGACGTCGCCCTCCTCGATGTCACCGGCGAAGTTCTCCAGGAAGTCCGGGATCGACAGCCCGAACTGGCCGACCATCATCTTGCCGTCCGGGTTCGCGATCAGCGGGAACTCGTCGTGCTGCTCGCGGATTCCGGGCGACAACGCGGTCCGGAACAGCACCTCGTCCATCTCGTAGCGGGCGTTCCGCAGCGCGTTCTCGATCAGGTCGAGGGTGACCACGTCGACGTCGACGCGGGCCAGCGGTTCGGTGGCGGTCTCGATCAGGCGGGCCATCTCAGTGCTCCTCGTCGACGGGACGGATCAGCAGGCTGCCGCTGGGATGCACGGTCGCCGCGTGCCCGGGCAGGATCAGGGTGGTCGAGTCCATCTCGGTGACGACGGCCGGACCCGGTACGACGTTGCCGGCGCGCAGCAGGGCGCGGTCGTAGATCGCGGCGCTGACCTCGGTGCCCTCGACCCAGATCGCGGACCTGGAGCGCAGTGCGGGTGCCGGGTCGGTGTCGCCGGCGGGCAGCTCGGCGGCCGCGACGTCGGGGCGTGGTCCGTGCGCGGTCGCCCGCGCGGTGACCAGTTCGACCTCGGCGTCCAGGACGAACGAGAACAGCCGCTCGTGCTCGGCGTCGAACGCCTGCCGCAGTGTGGCGAGTCCGGCGCCGCTCCCGTCGAAGCTGTCCGGATCGACCGTCACCGGGATCTCGAAGCCCTGGCCGTGGTAGCGCAAGTCGACCGAGTACGCGACGGTCTGCTGGTCGTCGGGTACGGCCTGACCGCTCAACGTCGCGCGGGCGTCGGACCCGAGTTCGGCGAGCAACCCCCAGAGGCTGTCGTCGGTCAGTTCACCGAAGCGCCGCACCAGCGTACGCACCGCTTCGTCCCGGAGGTTGGTGGTGGCATCGCCGTACGCGCAGAGCACCCCGGGCGACGGCGGGATGATCACCGGCCACGCACCGGTCAGCTTGCCGAGTGCGTTGGCATGCAACGGACCCGCGCCTCCGAACGCGACGAGCGCGAAGTCGCGCGGGTCGAAGCCCTGCTGGACCGAGACCAGCCGGAGTGCGCCGAACATGTTCTCGTTGACGATGTCGATGATCCCGGCCGCGGCGGCCTCGACCGACGGCAGCCCGGTCGCGTCCGCGATCGGCTTCACCGCGGCGCGAGCGGCCTCCCGGTCCAGCGTGATCTCGCCACCGGCCAGATCGGTCGGGAGGTAGCCGAGGACGACGTTCGCGTCGGTGACCGTCGGCTGCGTGCCACCGGCCGCGTACGCCGCAGGCCCGGGGACCGCACCGGCCGACTGCGGACCGACCCGCAAGGCCTGCGTGAGTTGGGGAACGTGGGCGATCGACCCGCCGCCGGCGCCGACCGTCCGGACGTCGACGGACGTCGCGCGGACCTTCAGGTCGCCGACGGTGGTCTCCCGCCCGACCCGCGGCGTCAGGTTCTGCACCAGTGCGACGTCGGTGGAGGTTCCGCCCATGTCGAAGGTCAGGAAGTCCGGATGGCCGGTCTGCTCGGCGATCCAGGTCGCGCCGGTGACGCCGCCGGCCGGACCGGACAGCAACAGGTTCACCGGGTTGTCGGACGCGACCGCCGCCGACACCAGACCGCCGTCGCTGCGCAGGATGCACAAGCGGCCCTCGACCCCGGACGCCTTCAGCTGCGACTCCAGGTTCGCGACGTACTTGGCGACCTGGGGCTGGACGGCCGCGTTGGCGACTGTGGTGATCGTGCGCTCGTACTCGCGGAGCTCCGGGAGGACGGCGGACGAGCGGGAGACCGGAATACCGGGCAGGATCTCCGCGGCCAGCGCCGCGACCCGCTCTTCGTGCGCAGGGTTGGCGTAGGAGTTGATCAGGCTGATGCTCAGCGCCTCGACGCCGCGCTCCTTCAGCCGGCCGAGCTGGGCCCGGACGTCGGCCTCGTCGAGCTCGGCGACCACCGCACCGTCGGCGCCGATCCGGCCGCGGACCTCGACGGTGTCCTCCAGCGCGGCCAGCGGCTCGGGCTTCGGCCAGATGATCCAGCCCGCCAGGCCACCCGGGACGAACGACCGGGCGATCTGCAGTACCTGGCGGAACCCTTCGGTGGTGACCAGTCCGACCCGGGCGCCCTTGCCTTCCAGGATCGCGTTGGTCGCCACGGTGGTCCCGTGAAAGATCTCCCCGATGTCCGACGGCCCGACGCCGGCCGCCGTACAGGCGCGTTCGATGCCGCGCAGTACGCCGATCGACTGGTCCTGCGGAGTGGACGAGGTCTTGGCCCGGAACGTGCGTCCGGTGTCCTCGTCGATCAGCAGGATGTCGGTGAAGGTTCCGCCGACATCCACGCCGAGCCGATACGTCATGTCTCCTCCTAGATCACTCCGGCCGCGCGCAGCGAGTCGAGCTCGCCGTCGGCGAGGCCCAGCAGGTCGCGGTAGATCTGGTCGTTGTGCTCGCCGAGCTCCGGGCCGACGTGCCGGATCCGGCCCGGTGTGCCGGAGAGTTTGGGCACCACGTTGTGCATGGCGAACTCCCCGAGCTCGGGGTGCAGCAGCCGGACGATCGCCTCGCGGGCCTTGAAGTGCGGGTCCGCGAGCATGTCCTTGGCCCGGTAGATGCGGCCGGCCGGGACGCCGTGGCTGTTCAGCAGGTCCAGCAGGTCGTCGGCCTTCACGGTGCCGCTCCAGGCCGCGATCAGGTCGTCCAGCTCGGCCATCGAACTGCCGCGCGCACCGTGGGTCGCGTACCGCGGGTCGTCGGCCAGCTCCGGCCGCTCCATCGCCACGGCCAGCCGGCGGAACACGGTGTCCTGGTTCGCGGCGATCAGCACCATCTCGCCGTCCGCGGTCGGATAGACGTTGCTGGGGGCAACGTTCGGCAGCGTGGTCCCGGTCCGCTCGCGCTGGTAGCCGGCCACCTGCCACTCCGGCACCAGCGACTCCATCATCGCCAGCACCGCCTCGTAGATCGCCGAGTCGACGATCTGCCCGCAGCCGGTCCGGGTTCGCTGGTGCAGCGCGACCAGGGTGCCCAGGCAGGCGAAGGTCGCGGCGAGGGAGTCGCCCAGCGAGATCCCGGCCCGGGCCGGCGGGCGATCGGGATCTCCGGTGACGTACCGGATCCCGCCCATGGCTTCGCCGATCGAGCCGTACCCGGCGCGTTCGGCGTACGGACCGGTCTGGCCGAAGCCACTGACCCGGGTGACGATCAGTCCGGGGTTCAGCTCCCACAGCTGATCGGGGGCGAGCCCCCACCGCTCCAGCGTGCCCGGCCGGAAGTTCTCGATCAGGACGTCGGCCTTCGCGATCACCTGGCGGATCAGGGCCTGGCCGTCCGGGGTGCGCAGGTCCGCGGTCACCGACAGCTTGTTGCGCGCGACCACCGGCCACCACAGCGACTTGCCGTACGGCCGCTCGCGGCCCCACTGCCGCATCGGGTCGCCGCGCTTCGGGTCCTCGACCTTGATCACCTCGGCCCCGAAGTCACCCAGCAGCTGTCCGCAGAAGGGGCCGGCCAGCAACTGGCCCAGCTCGACCACGCGAACGTCGTCCAACGGCAGCGGTGTACTCATCGACATCCTCAGATTGCATGCAATTTGTGGTTGATTTCTGGGAAGCTACGGCGCAGCTCGGGGCGATGTCAATGGATTGCATGCAATCTGGTCAGGTTGTACGGTGACGTTCACCATGGACGAGAGCACCGCGCAGACCCGTACGACCGACAACGGGCACACCGCTGACGAGGCCTACCGGCTGATTCGCGAGCAGATCCTGACCGGCCGTCGGGCGGGCGGTGAGTGGCTGCGCGAGGGCGAACTCGCGGACTCGATCGGGGTCAGCCGGACCCCGATCCGCGAGGCGCTGCGCCGGCTCACCGCCGAGGGGCTGGTCCGGCACGAGCGGAACCGCGGCGTCCAGGTCCAGATGTGGACCGTGCGCGACCTGGACGAGATCTTCAGCCTGCGATCCGTGGTCGAGCCCTGGGGCTGCCGGCTCGCGGCCGAGTCCGGCCGCGCGGACCTCGACCTGCTCACCGAACTGGCGACCGCGATGGACGCGATCGCTCCGGACGGACACCCGACCGACGTCGACCGGCTGACCGAACTCAACAACCGCTTCCACCGCACGATCCTCGACGCCGCGGACAACTCCCGGCTCACCGCGGTGCTCTCGGCGGTCGTCCAGGTGCCGCTGGTCTGGCGGACCTTCACCCGCTACTCCCCCGAGGCGTTGCTCCGCAGTCTCGCGCATCACCACGAGCTGGTCGCGGCGCTCGCGGCCGCCGATCCGGACTGGGCCGAGTCCGTGATGCGCAGCCACATCCGGGCGGCGTGGGACACCTTGCGCGCCGACCCCGAGGTTAGCGGGCGTACCGGAGCAGCATGAAGGCAGCTCGAACGCCAAAGATCGTTGGTTCGTCCCGCAAGCCCGCCGCACTCGGCGGGCCGTTCGTCTGTAGCTGGAGCGCGGTCGGTGGCTGTGCGGTGATCCGCGTGGCCGGGCGGGTCGACAGCAGCACCACCGAGGCCTTCGCGCACGAGCTCCAGCACGTGATCACGACCAAGCTGTCGCAGGTCGTGGTCGACCTGCGGCGCGTCACCGCCATGGACGCCGGCGGTCTGGACGTCCTCACCGAGGCGTACGAACTCGCCACCCGCCACCAGGGCTGGCTGCGTGTCGCCGGGGCCGGCGAATGGTTCACCGACCTGCTCCGCGCGACCCGGGAGACCCGGCCCTTCGAGCACTACCCCAGCTTGGCCGAGGCGCTGCCGGCGTACCGGCCGGCCGGCGGAGGTTCCGAACTCAGGGCCTGACGCGCGAGCAGCAAGGTGATCACCGTGCCCAGGACGCCGGCCGCGGCGATCGTCAGGTTCGGCGCCACGAAGGAGCCCACGACGCCGCCCAGCGCGATGCTGACACCCTGGATCGCCATCATCCCGCTGCCCTGCACGGTGAAGAGCCGGCCGCGGTACGCCGGGTCCGCGTGCTGCAGGATCAGCGGGTCGATGCCCTGGTTGAACGCGAAGCCGGCGCCCGAGATCGCGAGCAGGACCGCAGCCACCGGAACCGGCGGTACGGCGACGAACGCGATCGCCGGCAGCTGACTGACCAGCAGCAACGGAACGACGAGCCGCCGCCGCACGGAAGGGGTGAACCGTGCGACGACGAGCTCGCCGAGCACTCCGCCGACCGCGTACCCGGTGAACAACGCACCGGCGGCCGCGGCGGCGGTGCCGACCTGTGCGGTGTACGCGACGGCCAGCCCGTCCGGCAGGGACGAGAAGGCCGCGGCCACCCAGCACAGCGGGATCAGGGCGCGGAGCCTCGGGTGGGCGAAGATCACTCGCAGCCCGGACAGCGAGTCGCGGACCGTGCTGCCCACCCGCTCCCCCGGCGGCGTGAACGGCGTACCGAGCCCGATCAGCACCGCCGACAGGACGAAGGTCGCCACCTCGACGACCAGCAGCGCGGTGGCGCCGATCGCCGCCACCGCGAGGCCGCCGACCGCGAAGCCGGTCATCACGGTCACCTGAGCGATGGCCCGGAGCAACGATCTGCCGACCGGAAACAGGTCCGGCGGCAGCAACTGCGCCAGGCCGGCGGCCCGGGCACCGGCGAAGATCGGCGCGATCGCCCCGGTGCCGAGCAGGAGCGCGAGCAGTCCGCCGACCGGCATCCCCGGGATCAGCATGCAGGCCACACAGGTCGCGCTCAGCAGATCGCAGATCACCAGCACGCGCCGCGCCGGGAAACGGTCCGTCACCGAGGACAGCAGCAGCCCACTGACGGCGTAGGGCAGGAACGAACAGACGAGCACGAGCGCCGACAGCAACGGTGAGCCGGTCCGCTCGAAGATCAGGATCGACAGCGCGACCTGCGCGCCGACGGTGCCGAGCATCGACACGGTGTGCGCGGCATAGACGGCACGCAGGCCGGGGACGCGGAGTACAGCTCGGTAGGACCGCACGCCGCGAGCTTGCCCGACCCTCCGATGGTCGGCGTAGAGTTTTGGTTGTGACCGAAAGTTCGCCTTCGTGACGGTGCTGCGCTTCACCCAGGCCGACGCCCTGCGCTGCCGGTTCGGGCTCTCGCCGCTGTGGGAGACGATGTCCGCGGTGCGGGTGCTGCATCGATCCAGGCACCGGTCCCTGTACGACGAGTGGATCGAGTCGAAGCAGGACGCGGCGCGGACGCTCGATCTGCGCGGGCTGCAGGCGGTGCAACCGCTGACCGGCTTCACGCCCGACTTCCTCACGCCGCCACCCAAGGCGTCGCGGGCGAAGTTCGCGACCGAGATCGCACGGGTGCGGAGTACGCCGCTGGACACCGTCCGCGCGGAGCTGATCCGGTCCCGCGACGAGAAGAACAATCCCGCCGGACCGGAGATCGACCGGATGATCGAGGACCCGGCCGGCAGCCGGGACCGGCTCGCCGACGAGATCGAGAGCGCCTGGGAGGCGCTGATCGAGCCGGACTGGCCGCTGATCAGCCGGGTCCTCGAGGACGACATCGCGTATCGCGGGCAGCAACTGACGTACGGCGGACTGGGCGCGCTGTTCGACGATCTGCATCCGGTACTGACCTGGGAGGAGGACCGGCTGATCGCTCCCCGGTACCCGTCCGAGGACCGCGATCTCACCGGCCAGGGTCTGCTCCTGGTACCCGGCGTCTTCGCCTGGCCGCACCTGGTGATCGTGGCGGAGCCGGCGTACCACCCGACGCTCGTCTACCCCGCCCGCGGCGCGGCCCGGCTGTGGTCCGACGTGCCCGCTCCCCCGGGTTCGCTCGCGCGCCTGCTCGGCCGTACCCGCGCCACGCTCCTCGTCGCGCTCGATCCGCCGGCGACGACCAGCGATCTCGCCGCGCAGTACGACCTGGCGCTCGCGACGGTCGCGGAGCATCTCGCGGCGCTGTACGACGCGGGGCTCGCGACCCGTCGGCGTACCGGTCACAAGGTCCACTACCGCCGTACCGAGGTGGGACAGGCGGTCGTCGACGCCTCCGTCGGACAACCGCCCGCCGGGGCGAGAATGCTCAGGTGAACAAGGCCCCACGCACAAGCACCCGCCACACCCGCCGCTGGCCGGCCTCGCTGGCGGTACTCGCGGTGCTGGTCCTGCAACTGCTCGTGCCGACGCAGATCAACGCCCTGCCGCGCTGGCTGATGCCCGCGCTCGGCTTCCTCCTGCTGCTGCCGCTGGTGTGGCTGAACCCGTTCCACCTCCGCCGCGACGAGCCCTGGCTGCGCTGGGTGGAACTGGTGCTGCTCGCGGTGCTCGTGCTGGTGAACGCGTTCTACCTGGCCGGGATGATCTTCTTCCTCAACAACGGCGACGCGGATGAGGGCCAGGTGCTGGTGAAGAGCGCCGTACTGATCTGGGTGACGAACGTGGTGGCGTTCGCGGTCTGGTACTGGGAGATCGACCGCGGCGGACCGTTCGCCCGGGCGCCGGAACACGAGCGGGAGACCGAGCGGCCGGACCTGCTGTTCCCGCAGATGACCGTCGACCTGCCGGGGTGGAACGGCTGGCTGCCCGGGTTCACCGACTACCTGTTCGTCTCGTTCACCGCCGCGACGGCGTTCAGCCCGACCGACACGATGCCGCTGACCGCACGGACGAAGATGCTGATGAGCATCCAGTCGGCGATCGCGTTGCTCACCGTCGCGATCATTGCGGCCCGCGCCGTGAACGTGCTGTGAGAATTCCCCTCGACAGAGATGTAATGAGCATGAGAGCGTTATGCCCATGTACAGCACGAAGTCGGTGGGGTTGGCGTTCGCGATCTTCTCCTCGATCACGTTCGGGGGGTCCGGACCGTTCGCCAAGGCCCTGATCGGGGCGGGCTTCAGCCCGCAGCAGGCGGCCTGGTTACGGATCGTCGGAGCGGCCGCTGTCCTGGTTCCGCTGGTGCTGATCTTCCGCGGCGGCGCCGGGCTGCGCCAGGCGCGGGCGTCCTGGAAGTCGCTGGTGCTCTACGGCCTGACCGGGATCGCGGGCTGCCAGACGCTGTTCTTCATCGCCGCCAGCCGGTTGCCGGTCGGCGTCGCGCTGATGCTGGAGTTCTCCGGCCCGGTGCTCGTGGTGCTGTGGCTCAAGTTCGGCCAGAAGGCCGCCGTACCGCGGTCGGCGGCGATCGGCGTGAGTATCGCGGTCATCGGCCTGGCCACCGTGGCCGAGATCTGGACCGGCTTGAGCATCGACCTGATCGGCCTGATCGCGGGGCTCGGCGCGGCCGCCTGCCAGGCGACGTACTTCATCCTGATCGAACGCCTCACCGGTGCAGCGGATCCGCTCGTGATGACCGCGGCCGGCAGCGTGGTCGGCGCCGTCGTCCTGACGCTCGTCGCGATGCCCTGGGGTACGCCGTGGCACGTGCTCGTCGACTCGATCGCGATCGGCGAGCGGCACGCCCCCGGCTGGGTGATGGCGGCCTGGCTGATCCTGGTCAGCACGGTCGTCGCGTACCTGGCCGGCGCGGCCGCCGTCCAGCGGCTGTCCGCGGCGATCGGCGGCGCGGTCGCGTACGTCGAGGTCGTCGCCGCCTGCGTCTTCGCGCTGATCCTGCTCGGCGAGACGTTGCGCACCAACCAGATCATCGGCGGCGTGATCGTGCTGGTCGGCGCGTTCGTGGCCCAGTCGTCGGTGGGGAAGGTCGTACCGCCGGAGATTCCGGACTCCGACCCGCCCCGCACCGACGTCCTCGAAACGATCTGACCCGGCCGGGCGCTACCGCAGCGAGTCGACGAGTTCACGGGGCAGCCCGTGGGTCTCGTGCAGGTACTCGTAGTCGGTCTCGTCCAGCGACTTGTGGAACCGCTCGTGGCTGAGCACCTTGCGGCCGCGGTCGAGCAGGTTGCTGAACCGGATCTCCTCGTCGATCAGGATCCGCCGGACCATCGTCACCGTCTCGCCCTGGTGGAAGTGGTTCAGCGTGTGCTCGAACAGCTCGATCGGCAGGTCCGCCACCGACCGGGAGTCGTCGTGGCGCCACAGCAGTGTCAGCGCACGGCGGATCAGCCGGCGCAGCACGTACCCGCGGCCGGTGTTCGACGGGTGCACGCCGTCGCCGATGATCACGATGCTCGACCGCAGGTGGTCGACGACGATCCGCTGCGAGCGCTCGTCGAGCGGCCACAGCTTCGGCACGATCCGCAGCCACGGCTCGAACAGCGAGGTCTCGTACACCGAGCTCGCGCCCTCGAGCAGCATGGTCAGCCGCTCCAGGCCGAGACCGGTGTCGATGTTCTGCTGCTGCAGCGGCTCGAGCGAGCCGTCGTCGAGGCGGCGGTAGCGCATCATCACGTGGTTCCAGACCTCGACCCAGCGGTCGTCGGTCGTCGGCGTACCCTCCGGCTCGCCGTCACCGGTCCAGACGAAGATCTCCGAGTCCGGGCCACACGGTCCGGTCGGGCCGTTCGACCACCAGTTGTCGTCGGTGGTCAGCTCGACCGGCACGCCGAGCTCCTGCCAGGTGCGCAGCGATTCCTGGTCGAGCGGCACGCCGTCGGAGTCGTCACCGCCGAACACGGTCACGTACAGCTGCCCCGGGTCGATGCCGTAGCCGCTGGTCAGCAGCTCGTACCCCCAGGTGAGCGTCTGGCTGCTGCCGTAGTCGCCGAGTGACCACGACCCGAGCATCTCGAACACGGTCAGGTGGGTCGGATCCCCCACCTCGTCGAGATCCGTGGTGCGCAGACATCGCTGCACACCGGTGAGTCTGCGCCCCAGCGGATGTGGTTCGCCCTCCAGGTACGGCGTGAGCGGGTGCATACCCGAGGTCGTGAACAGCACGGGATCGCCGAGCCGCGGAATCAGCGTGGACCCGGTCGTCGGGACGTGGTCACGGTCGAGGAAGAAGTCGATGAAGGTTCTGGTGATGCTCATGGTTCTCGTCCTTGTCGATCTCAGGACCGGGAACGGACCACCGGCAGCAGAAACAACAACACCGGCGAACCGTTTCCGGTCGCCGGTGGAAGTGTGCGAATGTCAGGCAGCGGCAGCCGGAGAGCGGAAAGCTCGTACGGCTGCGGCAAGTCGGAACATCCGGTGCATGTCGGCCAGAGTACACGACGCCAGGCGTCAGATGTCCAGTAATTGCCTCAGCACCGCTCCGGAGCGTTGCCACGTCCACTCGGCCTCGACCCAGGCGCGGCCGTTCGCCCCCAGGTCGCCGGGGTTGCCGAGCAGCTCGGCGATCCGGACCGCGACGGCCGTCGGGTTGTACGGATCGACCAGGTAGCCGGTCTCGCCGTGCCGGACGGTGTCGGACGCACCGCCCGAGTCACCGACGACGACAGGCTTCCCGGTCGCCGACGCTTCGAGCGTGACGATGCCCAGCGCCTCGGGTTCCAGCCCGAAGCGGCGCGTCCGGCACGGCATCGCGAACACGTCCGCTGCGTCGACGTACGGCGGGATCTCGGCCCAGGGCACCGGGCCGGTGAACAGGACCGCGTCCGACACGCCGGTGCGGGCCGCGAGTTTCTCGAGGTACTCACGGTCCGGGCCGCCGCCGACGAGCATCAGCCGCGCGCCGGGCACCTGCCGGCGGATCTGCGGCCAGGCGCGAATCAGCGTGTCCTGGCCTTTGCGGCGGATCAGCCGGGAGACGCAGACGACGAGCGGAACCCCTTCCAGGCCGAGCTTTCGGCGGACATCGTCTCCCCCGCAGCCTGGGGCGAAACGTTGGGTGTCGACTCCGGGTGTGAGCCGTCGCATCCGTTGGGCAGCCTGCGGTGCGAGCGCGGGCGCGATCTGATCGGCACACCACGAGGAGACCGTGGTGAGGGTGTCGGCGGCGTCGCCGATCTTCCGGAGCGCCTGCCGCGCGCCCGGTACGCCGGCCCACCAGGTCTCGTGCCCGTGGGTCATCGCAACGATCTTGTGGGCACCCGCCCGGCGCAGCGCCGTACCCATCAGCCCGAGCGGCGCGGCCGCGCCGAACAGGATCCGGCCGGCGCCGTAGTCGTGCATCAGCTGAACGGCGCGCCGGGTGACGCGGGCCGTGGGCAACAACATTGTGTTCCGGTCGCGGATCACCGGGAACGGCAGCGTCGCGTCGTACTGCAGGTCGCCCGGTTCGTGCGAGGTGTAAACGACCACATCCGGCAACTGATCGCAGAGGGAACGGACGAAGGTCTCGATCCCGCCTTGCCGGGGCGGGAAGTCGTTGGTGACGAGCAGGACCGTCATCGCTGTGCGAGCGGCGGGACCGTGCTGCCGTTCTGCTCGGCCCACGCGCGGCCCATCGCGATCCGCTCCGGCGCGGTCGGGTGACTGGCAAACATCCAGTACCGCCAGGGACTCGGCTCCAGACCGGAGATGTTCCGGACGGCGAGATCGTGCTGCATCGCGACGAAGTTCCGCGGGTCGTTGGTCAGCCGCAGCGAGTGGTAGTCGGCGCGGGCCTCGATCTTGCGGCTCACCAGGTTCTGCACAGGGCTCGCCAGGGTCGTCGCGCCGACGATCAGCGCGACCAGCACCGCCGTACGCCGTGGATCGGCCAGCCGGGGGCCGAGCAGCAGGTACAGGACGGTGATGCCGAACGCCGTCCCGAGGACACCGATCAGCGTGCCGTGCAGGACGTCGTCCTCCGCGGCGTGACCGAGCTCGTGCGCGACGACCAGCCGGACCTGCGCGGGCGGCGTGTCCTTCAGCAGCGTGTCGTAGACGACCAGCCGGCGCGTCGAGCCGAAGCCGGACACGTACGCGTTCAGCGCGGTGGTGCGCTTCGACGCGTCCGCGACCAGGACGTCCTTGACCGGGACGCCGTCCTCGGCCGCGAGCCGCAGGAAGTCGTTGCGCTGGGCACCGGCCGGCAGCGAAGTGAACTCGTTGAACCGCGGCTCGACCAGCACCGGGTACGCGAATGAGACGCCCAGCACGAGCAGCGCGGAGACGATTGCTCCCGGCAACCACCAGCCCTGCGGACGGCGTTTCGCCAACCCGATCAGGACGGCCGCGAGCAGACCGACACCGAGCGAGATGATCGCCCAGTTCACGCCGCGGTCCCAGACCCAGAGCCGCCAGTTTTCGACCGCGAGACCGTACTTGATGCTCACCCGCTGGGCGAGAACGTCGGTCGGGACGGTGAGCAGGCTGGTGATCAGGGCGATCGCCGCGACCGTCACCGGTACGGCGACCGGCCACCAGCGGATGCGCAGACCGTCGTACAGGCGGCGGCCGAGCGGGCTGAAGCCGATCGCCAGCGGAACCACGACCGAGATGACCCACGACGTCGTCGACCAGCGCAGAATCTCGTGCCGGTAGGCGTTCTGGCGGGCGATCTCGGCCGCGGTGAAGTCCAGCGCGGGATCCGGCGACGGCAGGTCGATCAGGTGCCAGGGCGTGGTAACGGCGATCGTGAAGACCAGCGCGAGCGCAAGCAGGCCGGCCGCGATCCGCGGCTTGGAGGTTGCTCTAGGCACCGGCCAGCCGTTCGAGGTACTTCTGCCACTCATCGACGAACTCCGCCTCGGTGGTGCCCAGCACGTTCTTGAACGCGTCAGCCAGTCCGGTCGACGTCCGCGACGCATGCACGGCCCGGTAGAACTGCACCAGCTTGTCCTCCCCGTCGCGCTCGGCGATCATCCGGCACGCCAGCCACGCCGACTCGTACGCCTCCGGCAACTCCTTCGCCGAGGCCGCGAACGCCTCCGGCGTCGGCAGGGTCTTCGGGACGTGGCCTGCCCGGATCGCCTTGAACAGTTCCTTGGCGGCCGACTCGTCCTGCACCGGGACGGCGGAGAACGCGACGTAGTCCGCGAAGCCTTCGGCCAGCCACAACGGCACCGGCGACGCGGTCGCCGTCGACGCGACATGCGTGGTCTCGTGCGTCAGCACGATCCGGCGGCCCTGTTTGCCGAGCTCCTCGAACAGCTTCGGGTTCGCCACGATCCGCACCGGAGCACCGACGGCCGGCGTGTCCAGCTCCGCCATCGTCACGGCCGCGATCTGCGTGTAGGTGTTCGGGCGGGCGCCGAGCACGGCCTCCATCTGGGCCTGCTTGGCGGGCAGGTAGACGACGACCTTCTGCTGCCAGCGTTTGCCCCACACGTCGGTGACCGCCTCGACGGCGCGGTCGGCCACCGAGACGTAGCTCCTGGCCTCCGACTCCGAGTCGAGGCTGACGACCAGGCTGTTTCGCCCCTTGGCCAGGTCGAGCGGGCCGAGCGCCCAGACCGGACGGCGCTGTCCCGCCACGAACCGCTCCGAGAACGAGGCGGCGTACGTCTTGCCGCCCCGGGTGACGAAGGTCACCGGCAGCGTCTCGCGGGCCGGTTTCGCGTCGTACCCGCTGAGTTGCCAGGACACCTCCACCTGCGCGAGCCAGGACTGCGTCCCGCCGAGCTCGGCCTGCCGGTCCGGCGTCAGCGCGCCAACGTCGTCGCTCAGGTAGCGCAACTCGAAGCTGCCGAGCGGCAGCAGGCTCAGGTTGCTGAAGATCGTCCGTGCACTGGTCCGGAACTGGGCGGCCTTCGGGTCGATCGTGGCCAGGAACTCGGCACGGTCCTCGTTCTGGACCGCGGCAGTCATCTTCTGCAGGACCGCCTCGCCGGCCACCGCGCGCTGGACACCGGCCTCGGCGTCGTCGGGCGTCGTCGGGCTCGACGGTGGCGCTTGACTCGCTCCGGGCGCGTTCGGATCGGCCGGTGCGTCGGCGACGTACTCCAGACCGGCGTACCCGGCGCCGGCGGCCAGGCAGACGGCCAGGCCGAGCGCGACCTTTTTCAGGATCGGTGCGAACGGCGGGCGTCGCGGACCGTCGCCGGACGACTCCGGGCGGTGCTCGATCGGCTCCTCAGCGTCACCGATCGACGGGATCGCCGGCAGCGGAACCGTATCGCCCTGTTCGTCGATCACCTCGGCCCTTCGCTGCTCACCTGCCCCGACCAGGCGGAACACTACGTGCCTCCTTCGACACTACGGCACCGCCTGAGGCCCGTGAAACGGTGCGGCTCCGGGGAGCACCCGGAGCCGCAGAGTATGTCAAGGTCGCAGGTCAGCCCGGACGGGACGCACCGGCGTACGGCATCGTGTCGATCGAGGTGATCGTCACGCTCTTGCCCGGGCGGGGTGCGTGCACCATCCGGCCGTTGCCGATGTACATCCCGACATGCGAGATCGGCGAGTAGAAGAAGACCAGGTCACCGGGCATCAGCTCGGACTTGCTCACCCGGCGGCCCTCGTTGATCTGCGCCTTCGAGGAGTGCGGCAGCGACACGCCGGCCTTGCCCCAGGCGTACAGCATCAGGCCGGAGCAGTCGAACGAGCTCGGGCCCTCGGCGCCCCACACGTACGGGTCGCCCATCTGGGCCATCGCGGCGCTGACCGCGATCTTCGCGCGGCCGCTGGCCGGTACGTTCGGCAGGTCCTCGTCGGAGCGCTCGCCGTCGCGGGACGCGCGCTGCTTGCGCGCCTCCTCGGCCTCGCGGGCGTTCTCCTCCTCGATCTTGCGGCGCTGGTCGTCACTGAGCTTGTCGAGGACCTGCTGCGCCTTGTCGAGGTTGTCCTGCAGCTGCTTCTTGAACGCGTTCTGCTTCGCCTGGACGGCCTGCAGGGCAGCCAGCTCGGCCTGCTCGCCGGCCTGCAGGTCGGTGAGCTTGCCCTGGGCGACCTGGTAGCGGCGCAGTGCCGAGTTCTGCTGGCCGGCAAACGCCTGGGCCGTGGACGCCTGGCTGAGGAACTGGTCCGGGTTGTTCGACAGCAGCAGCTGCGCCGTCGTGGAGATGCCCGAGGTTTGGTAGCCGGCCACCGCGAGCGAACCGATCTGCCGCTTCACCGCGTCCACCTGGGCCTGCTGCTTGGCGATCCCCGCCTGCAGCGCCTTCACGCGCGTGCTCGCAGCGGTGATCTGGCCACGCAGATCGTTCGCGGACTCGCCCGCCACTTCGGCCTTGTGCTGGAGGTCGGCGACCTGCTTCTTCGCCTGCTCCAGAGTGGGCGCGGGGTCGGCGTCAGCCGCTCCCTGGATCAGGAACACACCCGCAGCGACGGCCGTGCTGGTGATGGCGGCGAGGGCGATTCCCTTGGTGCGGTTGATGCGTCCGGTGGACACAGCCCGGTCGGTCCCTTCCTCTGCTCGCGCCGTCCCCGTTGATCAGGCCGCTCCGCGGACGCCGGTCCGCGGGATCCGCCGATCACTCCCTCGGCTTGCTGCTGCCCGGTCGGCCGGAGCGGCCGACACCCTGAGGCAACGAGAGGTAACAGTAGTGACCGTTTCGTGACCAGTGCAATTCGCCCCTCGGGTTTGATCGAAAATTAACGCAGGCCGGGCCCGGCCAAACGATCGTTTCGCCTGCTCTTACAGGGGTTCTCGGCGCTGATGGTCCTGACAAGGAACGGGGTCAGCCGGTCTGCTCCTCGGGCGCGTCGCCCGGCTCGATGCTGTTCACCGCATGCACCAGGCGCAGCGGCGGGACCAGACCCGAGCCGGCCAGCACGTCCAGCGCCGCCAACTCGTCGTCGTCGATGCGCATGGCCCCCGGACCGTGTCCCTCCGAGATGGCGAGCACCGCCGTGACGACACAGTCCTGGCAGCCCGGGCCTTTCATCACACACGCGTCACAGTCGATCAGCACAACATCCTCCAAGTGGGGAAGCGCCGGACTTGCACCCGGCTGAGAAGGACGCTAAAGACCCCCACCGACAATTTCCGTGGCCGTGCCGATCCGGGCCTGCCGTCCCGGCTCACGTCCCGGCTCACGTCCCGGCTCACGTCCGGGCTCACGGCCGGGCTCAAGGCCGGGCGATGCCGCCGGGCTCACGGCCGGGCGATGCGGGCGATCAGGCTGGTCGCGGTGAGCGAGCGGGCGCCGAGCTGGATGATGCTGTCGGCAACTTCGCGGTCGGTGGACACCACGACGACCGGGCGTCCCGGCGGCTCGGCCCGAACCAGTTGCCGGATCACCTCGTCCGCGATCACCCCGGCGGGACTGAACCGGACGCGCACACCGCGTGGTGGGTTCAGCTGGACCGGGCCGGACAGTTCGGCGCCGTCGAACACCACAGTGACTTCGATACGACGTTGCGCGACCAGTGCGCCGAGAGCTGTCACCAGACGCTGACGCTGTGAGTGCAGAGGCGAGTTCGGCCAGGCCGTCTTGGTCACGTTGTAGCCGTCGATGATCAGATGCACCTGCGGCAACGCGAGCAGCTCGTCGAACAACGCCGGGTCGTCCTCGGGCGCCGTACGGCCGACCGGCGCCGCGTCCGGCTCGGAGCCGGCCACGGTGTCCGCGGGACGGAGCTCTCCCCCGGGCGGCAACGCCAGCTCACGACGCAGACCACTGGCTGCCTCGAGCAACGTGTCCAGCAGCAGTCTGGTCCGGGTGGAGGCCAGCTCCCGCTCCTGTCCCGCCGTACGACGCGCCGCGTGCTCGACCGCTTCCAGTTCGGTGATGCGGGCGCGCAGCTTGCGCAGCTCGCGTTCCACGTCGGCGCGGGCGGCGTCGACGCGTTCGTCCGCGGACTCTGCTTCCTTGGTGCGTTGCTCGAGCTCCGTCTGCAGGCCGCCGATGCGCTGGCGCGCCTCGTTCAGCTTGCGGCGGAGCGTGACGTTCTCGGCCTTGAGTTCGTTGACCTGTTCACGGAGGCGTTCACGGACCTGCCGGGTTTCCGTGCGTGCCTGGTCGAGCTGGTCGGCGAGCCGGCCCACGGCTTCGGCGTCCGCCTGCGGCTTCTCCACAGGCACCTGCGCGGCCGCGGCGACCAACTGCTCCCAGCCGTCCGGGCGGAGCAGGTAGGCGAGCGCAGCGGCCTCCACCGGGTCCGCGGCGGGTACCGGTACACCCTCTGCGATCGCGTCGCCGAGCTCCGGGTGCTCCCGCCGTACCTCGAAGGCTGCCAGCCTGCGGAAGTGCTCGTCGGTCTCCAGAATCGGCCCGAGCACCGACGCGGACAGCTTCGCCCGTTTGGCCGGCGCAAAGCTGGCGAACCGGCGCAGCGGCGCCGGGATGTCGGACGCCGGCAGCTGGCCGAGTGCATGCGCGGCCAGCGTCAGGACGCGTTGCCGGACCGGTTCAGGCAGAGTCGTAGCGGCGGAGCTCGCGGCGGTGCCTGCCTCAGTCACCGGTCCGCAGTCCGCTTGCAACGACGACCTGGCAGCTCATCGGCCAGTGACGCAGACCACAGCGAGCGGGCAACGGGCCCGGTTGCGCGGTGATCGCCTGTGTACGCATACAGAGAGCCTAGTCGACTCTCCTGCGTGTCACCTGCGGAATTGTCGGTGGCGGCTCCTAGCGTCGTGGCCATGAGCAGTCCAGTGCCCACACCGCCCCCGGATCCGACGGCGCCGATCCGTGGTGTGCAGCACAGTTTCGACGACCTCGGTACTCCGCTGCGTGACATCACGTTCTGCGTCGTGGACCTGGAGACCACGGGCAACCCGCCGGGCGAGGGCGGCATCACCGAGATCGGTGCGGTGAAGGTGCGGGCCGGTGAGGTGGTCGGCGAGTTCCAGACCCTGGTGAACCCGTCGGAGGCGATTCCGCCGTTCATTGCGGTGCTGACCGGCATCACCAACGGGATGGTGGCCGCGTCGCCGCGGATCGAGTCGGTGCTGCCTGCGTTTCTGGAGTTCGCCCGCGGCTGCGTGATGGTGGCGCACAACGCGCCGTTCGACATGGGCTTCCTGAAGCACGAGACGCAGGTGCACGGGTACGACTGGCCGGACTTCGCCGTCGTCGACACCGCCCTGCTCGCCCGGCGCGTGATCACGCCCGACGAGGCGCCGAACTGCAAGCTCGGCACGCTGGCGAAGTTGTTCCGTACGACGACCACGCCGAACCACCGCGCGTTGTCCGACGCCCGCGCCACGGTCGACGTGCTGCACGGGCTCTTCGAGCGGGTCGGGTCGCTGGGCGTGCAGACACTGGAGGACCTGCAGACGTTCTCGTCGCGGGTCGCGCCGGCCGTCCGTGCCAAGCGCCACCTGGCCGAGTCGTTGCCGCACGCACCCGGTGTGTACCTGTTCACCGACGACCGCGGCGAGGTGCTGTACGTCGGGAAGTCCAAGGACCTGCGCACGCGCGTCCGCTCGTACTTCACCGCCTCCGAGACCAGGAACCGGATCGGCGAGATGGTCGGCATCGCCACCGGCGTCCGCGGTATCGAGTGCGGGACGCCGCTGGAGGCGGAGGTCCGGGAGCTGCGGCTGATCGCGGAGCACAAACCGCGGTACAACCGGCGCTCGAAGTTCCCGGAGCGGCAGCATTGGCTGAAAGTCACGGTCGAACCGTTTCCGCGGCTGTCCCTGGTCAAACAGGTGCGGGACGACGACGCCGGGTACCTCGGGCCGTTCAGCTCGCGGAAGACGGCGGAGCGCGCGATGGCCGCGCTGCACGAGGCGTTCCCGATCCGGCAGTGCACCGCTCGGATGTCCAAGAAGCCGTCCCTGTCGCCGTGTGTGCTGGCCGAGATGGGGCGGTGCGTTGCGCCGTGTGACGGCCGCATCTCGGTCGATTCGTACGGCGAGTTCGTGACCGCGCTGCGGGCCGCGCTGACCGTGGACCCGACGCCGGTCGTCCAGGCGCTGGACCGGCGGATCGACGTACTGTCCGCGGACGAGCGCTTCGAGGACGCCGCCGTCCACCGCGACCGGCTGAGCGCGTTCGTGCGCAGCTCGGCGCGAATGCAGCGGATGGCGTCGGTGACCGCGTGCGCCGAGATCTGCGCCGCCAGGCGGACCGACGACGGCGGCTGGGAGCTGCACGTCATCCGTCACGGTCGTCTGGCCGCTGCCGGCTTCAGCCCACGGGGCACCGACCCCAGACCGCATCTCGAGATGCTGCGTGCTTCGGCCGAGACGGTCCTGCCCGGCATCGGACCGGTTGCGTCGGCGTCACCCGAGGAGATCGAGCTGGTGCTCCGCTGGCTGGAACTGCCCGGTGTTCGTCTTGTCGAGATGGACGGGACCTGGACCTGCCCGATCAGTGGCGCCGGGCGCCACCTCACCCGCCTCGACAACGCGCACTCCGACCAGCACCAGCACCCCACCGAGCGCCGCCGCCGGCTGCGCCCGCTCGGTCCGGCCCGGGCCAGCTGACTTTCTTGCCGTAGGCACCTGCCTTCGTTGACCGGCGGGTCGCAGGCCAGGGGCTGTGGACGGGCGGCAGGGTCACGCTGGGGCGCGCACTATGCTTCAGCGCGTTGAGATGTGTTCCGGATGGGAGCGAGGAGAGGACCGCATGGTCACCGCGATCGTGTTCATCAAGGCCGACGTCGCGCGGATCCCGGAGGTCGCCGAACAGGTGGCGGCGATCGACGGCGTCAGCGAGGTGTACTCCGTGACCGGCGGGCTCGACCTGATCGCCCTCGTCCGGGTCGCCCGGCACGACGACCTGGCCACGGTCATCCCCGAGCACGTCAACCGGGTGCCGGGCGTGGTCAGCACCGAGACCCACATCGCGTTCCGCGCGTACTCCAGCCACGATCTGGAGGCCGCCTTCAGTCTCGGCCAGGAGGACGGCGCCTGAACCGGCCCGACTGACACGAGCAAAAGTTACGGTGAACCCATGAACGTTCGGGGTCAGTTCCGTGCCGAGCAGGTCCGCGCAGCAGCGCCGGCATCCGAGCGAGGACGCGGATGAGCAACCCGCCCGTCGGCTGGTACCCCGACCCCACCGGCCAGCCGCACACCATCCGCTTCTGGGACGGCGCGAAGTGGACCAACAAGACCAAACAGGAAGACCCCACCCTCGAGGCCGCCCCCGCTGAGCCCGGTCCCACTGAGCCCGGCCCCACTGCCGTCGCGCCGCACGACCGCGCGCCGGACCGTGGTGTGCCGGACCGTGTGCCGGACCGTGGTGTGCCGGAGCAGGACACCGCACCGACACGTGAGCCTGCGGCCTCCCAGCAGGACGCCCCTGCCCATCAGCCGTGGCCGGACTCTCAGGCGCCCTCCCAGGCCGGCCCCTGGTCCGCAGACCAGCAGCCCTGGGCACCGGACCAGTTCAGCTCCTACGAGCAGCCGCAGCAGGAGACGCCGCCGAGACAGGAGCCGCCACAGCAGCAGCCCTGGCCTGCGCAGCAGCCGCAGCAGGGGCCTGACTCCCAGGGACCCGCGTGGTCAGCGGACTCCCAGCCCTGGTCCCCCGACCAGTTCAGCTCTTACGACCAGCCCGCTCCCGACGCTGGACAGCCTCAGCAACAGGACTGGTCCGGCCAGCCGCCCCAGCAGCACCCCGACGCCAACCAGGGCCCCTGGACAGCGGCCGCGCAGCCGCAGCCCCAGCAGCCCGACGCGAACCAGGCACCCTGGACGGCTGAGCAGCCGCAGCAGGACTGGTCGCAGCAGGGTTGGTCGCAGCAGGGTTGGTCGCAGCAACCACAGCAGCAGTCCAACAACGCACCGCAAGGGACGTGGACTGCGGACCCACAACAGTGGTCAGCTGACCAGTTCACGTCGTACGACCAGCCCGCCCCGGACGCAGTACAACCCGCCCAGGACGCCGTACAACCCGCCCAGGACGCCGTACAGCCCGAGCAGCAGCCGTGGCCAACCCAGCAACCGCCGCGGCAGCCCGAGGCGAACCAGGGACCGTGGACAGCCGAGCAGCCGCAGCAGGACTGGTCGCAGCAACCACAGCAACACTCCGGCAACGCACCGCAAGGGACGTGGACTGCAGACCCACAACAGTGGTCGGCAGACCAGTTCACGTCGTACGACCAGCCGGACCCTGACACCGAGCAGACCCAGCAACAGCCGTGGACTGCTCAACAGGACTGGTCTCAGGCACCGACCGAGCACCCCGGGCCACCCGATCCCAGCCAGCACTACCCGGCAGGAGACCAGCAGCCCTGGACAGCGGACGCCCAGCAATGGTCCGCAGACCAGTTCACCTCCTACGACCAGCCCGCCCCGCACCAGCCCGCCCCGCCCCCGTCCGACCCGCACGCTGGTGAGGGGGTGCAGCCGACGCCGCTTCGGACGGTTCAGGGGGACGAGGCGGGTGGGCCCAATCTGCGCGCGGTGCATGGGGCCGGTGCGGCTGCGGGCAGTGGTGGTGACGCGGACCGTCCGGATGACGGCGGCGGGTGGTGGCAGCCGACGCCTACGGCGGATCTGTGGGCCTCCGCGCCGTCCTCGAACGACACGTCCGGGAACGGTGGCGCACGTCTGCGCGCAGTCTCGCCGGACGAATCCGTCCCGACCCACCTGACCGCGAACCAGCCGGTGACAGTCGCGGGTCAGTCGGCTCAGCCGGGGATTCAGCCGTCGATCCAGCCGGCGGACGACCTGACGCAGCCCGGTGAATCGGCACGAACAGCCACCACCGAAGCAGCTGCGCGAGCGCGCGCGACGTGGGGTGCCCCGGAACTCGCTCCTGCTCCCCCGGAACACTGGACGCAGCGCGAGATCTCGCCGGAACTCGAGGAACCTGCACACGCGGAAGCCTCGCTGGACGCAGTACCCGCCGCGAGCACCGCCGACGTACAACAAGAACAGCCACGCTGGACACTCCGCCTCGCACCGGACCCCGCCGACGCCCAGGTCGCGGAGTCTGGTACCCCACAGGCGGCGGAAACTCAGCAAGTCACAGCCGACACTTCGGCCGACGCCGCAGCCGATGCTGCGGCTGACGATGCTGCGGCTGACGATGCTGCGGCTGACGATGCTGCGGCTGCTGCGTTGATGCAGCCTGACTGGGGTAGTCAGGGTGGAGACGAGCAGGAGGACGCGGGCGACGTACCTGCGTGGGGCGTCGAGGCCGACGACGAAGCCGACTCCAAGAGCGCGGAGGAGGGCGGTCCGCTCTGGACTGTTCCGCAGCCGACGGACGCTCCTCAGGAGCAGCCCGTACAGCTCTGGGGCGACAAGCCGAACCAGACCGCGACCACGCCCGAGCCCGCGCAACCCAACCTGTGGGGCACACCGCAGGCACCTGACCAGCAGAACGGTCAGTCGTGGGAGGGGCAGTCCTGGCCCGTACAGCAGGTCGACCAGCAGGGCGCGAGCGCCTGGAACCAGTCGCCGCCACAAGCCGGCCCGCAAACCCAGCTGCAGACCACGCCACAGACCATGCCACAGACCAGGCCACAGACCGGTCCGCACGCCCAGCCGCAGTGGAACGGCGGCACCCAGCAGGCGTGGGGCGATCAGCAGGCGCAGCCTGCGTGGAGCGAGAACGCGAACGAGCCGTGGGGCGGTCAGGCCGACCTGAGTGTGGGCGTCGGCAAGCGCGACGGCGGTAAGGGCAAGAAGAAGTCCAAGGGCTCCGGTGGCGGCGGTCCGCTCGGCGGCGCGAAGCTGCCGCTGGTGATCGCCGGCGGTGTCGCGCTGGTGATGCTGATCGTGGCCGCGGTGGTACTGCTCACCAACGGCGACGACAAGACCGCGAACCCGGAGCCGACCGGTACGCCGACGCAGAGCACCACACCGACGAACCAGTCGAGCACGAAACCCGGCCAGTCGAAGAACCCGGCGCTGCACGAAGGCGCCGACCGGATCTCCTCGGACGCGATCTCGTTCCCACGGCGCAACCCGCCGTGGTCGGACCGCAAGCGCCTCGTACCGCAGCTGCTGAACTCGAACGGTCAGCGGATCGTCCTGAAGGAGAACGCCGCTCAGGAGGACGACTGGTCTGCGGACATCTTCGTCGGTGCGCTCGGTACCGGCTCCGGATTCCGCGGTGACCCGAAGGCGACGGCGTCGTCGTTGTCGCTGCGGATCCGGACCGGCATGTACGGGAACATCCCGGTCACCTACAAGACGGTCGCGAACGGTCCGGTGAAGCGGTCCGGCAAGTCCGGCTGGGTTTTCGTCCAGACCGTGACGACGACGGCCGCGGTGACCGATCGAGTGCTTACCCTGACGGTGGCCGTTTTCGACCTCGGCGACGGGACGGCGGTCGCATACATCAGCGGCATCCCGAACACCCGCCCGGACCTGAAGACGGCCGCGGACCAGGCTTACCTAGGAATCCAAGTTGGCTGACGACGAGAACCAGACCCCGAACCCGCCAGACCCCCTGGCAGGCACCCCTCAAGCACCCCCGGTCCCGCCTCGCGCACCAAGCGAAGAGCCGGACAGGTACGGCGAGGCTCAGTACGGCGGCGCGCCACACCACGAAGCGCCGCGGGAGCGCCCGCCGGGGCAGTACGGCCAGGTGGAGGGGCAGGGCCGGCCTCCGTACGGTGGGGTGCCGGGAGGGTCTTCGGATCCGCTGTTCGGACAGTCGCCGGCTCCGGCACCGCCTCCCCCGCCGCCGATCCGTCCGCAGCCGGCGGCGCCGCAGCAGCGACAGCCGTGGACCGGACCGCCTGAGCAACCCACGTCGTACGGACCGCCGCCTTCACACCAGCCCGGTGCGCCGCAGCATGGTGGGCAGCGGCCGGCGGCGTGGCAGGGCGGGCCTCAGCAGGCGCGCGGGCAGCATTCGGCTCCGCCGGCTGGGGCGCAGTACGGCACGCAGCGCCCGCCGCAGCCCGGCCAACCGCAGGCCGCACCGCCAGACGGCCGGTACGGGCAGCGACTCTCGCAGCCTGGGCAGCCCGGTACAGGACAGCCCGCTGGCGGACAGCCGGGTGCCAGGCCGGTAGGTGCTGGTCAGCAGGGTTCGCCGTACCGCGGCGCGCAGGCTGGGCCGCAGGGTGGCCAGTCTGGTACGCCGCAGGGTGGGCAGGCTCGTGGGGCTCAGGGGCGACCGGCGTTTACTGAGGTGGTTGCGCCGACGGCTGGGGCGGGAGCTTCCGGCGATGGAACTGGGCGTAGCGGTGGTCAAGGCACTGGTGTCGGCGGGTACGCCGGTGCGTACGGTGCCGGAGGTGGATACCCCGGTTCGCAAGGCCCTGGTGGGAATGCCGGGCAGGGGGCTTGGGCTGCGCAGGCCGGTCCGGTTCCTGGTGCGCAAGGTGGCGCGTGGGGCGCTCAGCCGGCGAGTGGGGCTGAGTCCGAGCCCGCCGGCGCTGAGGCCGACCCCGCCGGCGCGGAGGTGGGCGGTGCCAACCCGCGGGCTCGGGCTGTGGGAGCCGTGGTGCTGGTGCTGGCAGCTATTGCTGTGACCGGGTTGAGTGTGGCGTGGCTGGTCAATCGGGCCGACGCGATTCAGCCGGTGGCGTTGCCGACGGCGGGGAAGTCGATCGAGACAGTCAGCCCCTCGGTGAAGCCGTCTGAGACGCCGGTGCCGAACGGGCGGGTGGTCGGCACGCAGATGATGGCCGGGAACAGCGACACGATGCCGGTGATGAGCTCGGCGTGGGGCAACGCCGTCGAGCGGACCGGGCTGACCGGTGGGGCCGCGGTGTTCCTGGTCGTGCACCCCAACTACAACGGCAAGAAGTCCAACTGGGGCAACTACGTGTCGTTCGGTCAGTTGCCGGTGGAGATCCCGTTCAGCACCACTCCGGCCGGGATGAAGCAGGCGGCGATCCAGATCGGTGCCCGCGCGATCGCGAACCTGTACGACAAGGACGCGGTGATCCTGAAGGGGACGAAGCACACGCCGATCACGGTCGCGGGCCATCGCGGTCACGAGATCGTGGCGCGGGTCCAGGTCAAGGAGCCGATGCTGAAGGAGACGTTCTCGACGGTGATGATCGCGGTGATCGACCGCGGCAACGGCACCGCCGCGGTCTCGATCGCCGACATCGCAGGTTCCACGCCCGCCTGGCAGAACGTCTGGCGCTTCAAGGTCAGCCAGATCAAGATCAACCCGTAGCAAAGGGGCCGGCAACCGCCGGCCCCTTTCCGCGAGCACCTCTCAGCCGCGCACCTCGGCACACGTCGCGATCCACCGCTCCAGCACATCCTTCGCCGCGCCCGAGTCGATCGCCTCGGCGGCGCGGTCCATGCCGGCCCGGATCCGCTCGGTGACGGTGCCGGCCTCGGGCGTGTACGCCGCCAGCGCCGCGCCGGCGTTCAGCAGTACGACGTCGCGCACCGCACCGGGCTCGCCGTCGACGAGCGCCCGGACAACCTTCGCGTTGAACGTCGCGTCGGCGCCCTTCAACGCCGCGGCGTCCACCGGCGCGATGCCCAGCTCGCGCGGATCCAGCGTCACCGGCCCTTCGACCTCGCCGCCGCCGACCGACCACACCTGCGACGTCGTCCGCGTGGTGAGCTCGTCGAGACCGTCGTCGCCGTGGAACACCAGCGCGTCGATCCCGCGCCGCGCCAGCACACCGGCCATCAGCCCGGCGATCCGGCTGTCGCCGACACCGACCGCCTGCGCGGACGGGTTGCCCGGGTTTGCCAGCGGGCCGAGGAAGTTGAACGTCGTCGGTACGCCGAGCTCGCGCCGCGGTACGGCGGCGTGCCGCAGCGCGGGGTGGAACGCCGGGGCGAAGCAGAACGTGATCCCGGCCCGCTCCCCCACCTCGGCGACCTGTGCCGCGGTCAGGTCGAGCGGGATCCCGAGCTCCTCGAGGACGTCGGCCGCACCGCAGGCCGACGACGCGGCGCGGTTGCCGTGCTTCAGTACCTTGGCGCCGGCGCCCGCGGCGACGATCGCGGACATCGTGCTGATGTTCACCGTGTGCGCCTGGTCACCGCCGGTACCGACCACGTCGAGCGTCCGGCCGGGCACCGAGATGCGGGTGGCGAAGTCGCGCATCGTCGCGACCAGCCCCTCGACCTCGACCACGGTCTCGCCCTTGGAGCGCAACGCGATCACGAACCCGGCGAGCTGCGCGGGCGAGGCGGACCCGGACAGGATCTGCTCCATCGCCCACGCGGTCGCCGCGGCATCCAGATCCTGGTGCCGCAGCAGCGGGTTCAGCACCTGCGGCCAGGTGTAGGACCCCATGACGCGTCAGGCGGTGGTCGCGGGGAGCTTGGCCAGCCGCGCGCGGAGCAGCTGCGCGGTCACCTCGGCCAGCTTCAGCGGATCGATCGGGTGCGAGACCACGCCTTCGGCCCGCGACCAGGTCGCCAGCCAGGCGTCCTGCGGACGGCCGGTGATGACCAGCACCGGCGGGCACTGGAAGATCTCGTCCTTCAACTGGCGGGCGATCCCCATGCCACCGGCCGGGACGGCCTCGCCGTCGAGGATGGCCAGGTCGATCCCGCCCTTGTCCATGGTCTTGATGACGGCCGGCTCGGTCGCGCACTCGACGTAGGAGAGCTCGGGCAGATCGGCGGCCGGCCGCTTCCCGAGGGCCAGCCGAACGGACTCCCGCGTCGTGCGGTCGTCGCTGTAGACCAGGACCTTCAGCGGACGCTCTGAACTCATCGATCCATCCCAAGCTGTGTTCTGACGAAGACTGGACACCGGAATGCTACCGGGGAGACCGTTCAGCCCGGCGGGCCTGTTCCTCCAAGCGGTCCAGGCGGCGGTCCTCGCGCCGTGCCTCGCGCTGCGACTCGCGCACCCACTGGACGAACAATGTGCCGAAGAACACCAGACCGACGATGTCACCCGAACCCCACAGCAGACCGCCCGCGATGTACTGGTCACGCAGCGGCGACGGCGACCAGGCCCGGCCGAACGCGGTGTACCAGTCCTCGGCGATCAGCCGGTTCGCGGACATGATCGTGATCCCGAGGAACGCGTGGAACGGCAACGTGAGGAACGTCATCATCAGCCGGAACGGGTAGACCACCCGCCCGGGCACCGGGTCCAGGCCGACCAGCGGCCAGAAGAACACCGCACCGACCAGGATGAAGTGCAGGTGCAGCAGGTCGTGCAGTACGGCGGACCGCAGCGTCGCCTCGTACCAGCCGCTGAAGTACAGCACCCACGGGCTGATGACGAACAACGTGAAGCCGACCAGCGGGAAGCAGATCACCTTCGCGAACCGCGAATGCAACACGGAGAGCAA
Organism: Kribbella sp. NPDC048915; assembly: GCF_040649595.1. Classification (NCBI taxonomy): domain Bacteria; kingdom Bacillati; phylum Actinomycetota; class Actinomycetes; order Propionibacteriales; family Kribbellaceae; genus Kribbella; species Kribbella sp. NPDC048915. Next base: position 49,029 of record NZ_JBEZFT010000042.1, read on the forward strand.
CCACTTTCGCGGACGTTGCGGCAAGGTCCGCAACGCCAGCGTGATCGGCGCGCCGAGCGCCAGCGCGAGCGGCGTCAGCATCGACAGGATCATGTGCTGGGCCATGTGCACGCTGATCAGCACGGTGTCGTACGTTCCGAGCGCGGACTGCGTGGCGATCACGGCGCTTCCGAGACCGACGCCGACGAACGAGAAGGTGCGCGCCCGGGACCACTTGTCACCACGTTTGCGCAGCTTGTGGACGCCGTACAGGTAAATCGCGCCCAGGGCGATGATCACGCCGAGTAACACCGGTTCGAAGGTCCAGGCCGTCAGCAACCGGACCGGCGTCAACGGCGCGATCTGGTCTCCCGGCGTGGCGTGGAGGGGAAGCACGCTTCCACAGTAGGAACAACGGTTCGGCGACATGCACGGGGGTGGTCGTGGCGCTGAACGAGGCGACCGACATAATGACCGCGTGGCCACTGCAACCGCACTCCCAGCGTCCCGTGAACACGGACACCATGACCGTCCCAGCATGGTCAGTGTCGGCACGATCGTCTGGCTCTCGAGCGAACTGATGTTCTTCGCCGCCCTGTTCGCGGCGTACTTCACGATCCGGTCGGTGACGACCGCTGCCGCCGCTCCGGGAACGGAGACCCTCTGGCAGGCGATGACGTCCGAGTTGAACGTCCCGTTCGCCGCGGTGAACACGACGATCCTGGTGGCGTCGTCCTTCACCTGCCAGTTCGGTGTCTTCGCGGCCGAGCACGGCCGGGTGGGCCGGACCGGCTCGCTGCTCAACATCCGGGCCTGGGGCATGCGTGAGTGGTTCATCCTCACGTACGTGATGGGCGCGATCTTCATCGCCGGCCAGGTGACCGAGTACGCCGAGCTGATCCACGAGGGCATCACGATCTCGTCCAACGCCTACGGATCGGTGTTCTACCTGGCCACCGGCTTCCACGGTCTGCACGTGACCGGCGGCCTCATTGCTTTCGTGTTCGTCCTGGCCAGGACGTACATGGCTCGAAAATTCACCCACGAACAGGCCGTCTCGGCGATCGTCGTGTCGTACTACTGGCACTTCGTCGACGTGGTCTGGATCGCCCTGTTCGCGACCATCTACCTGCTCAAATGAGTGAGAAGAGACCTTCCTTGTCACCGGCGCGCTTTCTCTCCGCGCGACGACGGCACCGGTCCGCCGGCCTCGTCGTGCTCCTGTTCGGCCTCCTGGCAGTGGGCTCGGCGTACGCCGCCTTCGCCCCTGACAACGCGGTGGCGGACAACTCGGCCCAGTCCCAGCAGATCGAGGAGGGCAAGAAGCTCTTCGCGGTCGGCTGCTCCAGCTGCCACGGCCTGAACGCCGAGGGTGGCGGGAACGGCGAGGGCGACATGGCCGGCCCGTCCCTGATCGGTGTCGGTGCCGCCGCGGTCGACTTCCAGGTCGGTACCGGCCGGATGCCGGCGGTGCAGCCGGGCGCGCAGATCCCGCGCAAGGCCCCGGTGTACACGCAGGAGGAGATCGAGGCGCTCGCGGCGTACGTCGCGTCGCTGGCCCCCGGCCCGGCCGTCCCGGCCACGGACGCGTACGACGTGAGCAAGGCCACCGACGAGCAGGTGACGCGCGGTGGTGAGCTGTTCCGCACCAACTGCACCGCGTGCCACAACTTCGCCGGCAGCGGCGGCGCCCTGCCGAACGGCAAGTACGCGCCGAAGCTGATGGGCGTCGACGAGAAGCACATCTACGAGGCCATGCTGACCGGCCCGCAGCAGATGCCGGTCTTCTCCGACCAGGTCATGCAGCCCGAGGACAAGCGCGACATCATCGCGTACCTGAAGGCACTGGAGAACCAGAAGAACCCGGGCGGCTTCGGCCTCGGCCGGCTCGGACCGGTGTCCGAGGGCCTGTGGGGCTGGGTCGTCGGCATCGGCGTCCTGGTGTGCATTGCGGTGTGGATCGGCGCCAAGGGCGTCAAGGCCAAGGGAGCGAAGGCCGAATGAGCGACGAGAAGAACCTCCCGGCGACGCCGGAGGAGGAACAGCACGGCAGCGCCGTCGAGGTGGCGGAGCCGATCCCGGACCCGGGTCTGGAGCCGCACGAGCCGCGGATCACCGACATCGACGCCAAGGCCGCCGACCGGGTCGAACGCCAGGTGTCGGCGATGTTCGGCCTGGCGACCGTGCTGGTGATCGGTTCCTGCGTGGCGTACTTCGCGATTCCGCGGGACTCGGTGCTCGAGTTCGGCCCGCTGACCGGCAACGCGAACAACATGGTGATCGGCCTGTGCATCGGGCTCGCGCTGTTCCTGATCGGGGCGGGCGCGATCCAGTGGGCCAAGAAGCTGATGGTCGACGAGGAGATCGTCGAGGACCGGCACCCGGCACACTCCTCGCCGGAGCAGATCGCCGAGATCTCCGAGGCGTTCAAGCAGGGTACGGCGGAGTCCGGCTTCACCCGGCGCAAGATGATCCGCAACTCGCTGATCGGCGCCCTCGGCGTGCTCGGTCTGCCGGCCATCATCCTGCTGCGTGACCTCGGTCCGCTGCCGGGCCGGGCGCTCTACAACACGATCTGGGCGAAGGGCATCCGGGTCGTCAACGACGTCACCGACCGTCCGATCAAGCCGTCCGACCTGGTCGTCGGCCAGCTGGTCAACGCGGCGCCGGCCAACCTGGCCCCGCTGCAGGAGGAGGACCCGACCGAGTACCAGAACGCCAAGGCGAAGGCCGCGGTGATCGTGGTCCGGATCAAGCCCAGCGAGATCCGCACCCCACCGGGCCGGGAGAACTGGGGCGTCGACGGCATCCTCTGCTACTCGAAGATCTGCACCCACGTCGGTTGCCCGATCTCCCTGTACGAGCAGACCACCCACCACGTGCTCTGCCCGTGCCACCAGTCGACCTTCGACCTGGCCGACGGCGCCAAGGTCGTCTTCGGTCCTGCCGCCCGTCCGCTGCCTCAGCTACCGTTGGCGGTGGACAGCGAGGGCTACCTGGTTGCGCAGAGCGGCTTCCACGAGCCGGTCGGCCCGAGCTTCTTCGAACGAGGGTGACAACAGTGTCAACAAGCACAGAGTTCCCTGGACCGGTCAAGTGGTTCGACGATCGCCTCGGCATCGCGAAGATCGGGAAGAAGAACCTCCGCAAGGTCTTCCCCGACCACTGGTCCTTCATGCTGGGCGAGATCGCGCTCTACAGCTTCATCATCCTGATCCTCACCGGCACCTTCCTGACGTTCTGGTTCAAGCCCTCGATGGCCGAGGTCGAGTACCAGGGTTCGTACAGCCTGCTCAAGGGCCTGCACATGTCCGAGGCGTACGCCTCGACACTGGACATCACGTTCGACGTCCGCGGCGGCCTGCTGGTCCGGCAGATCCACCACTGGGCGGCCGTGCTGTTCATCGCCGCGATGATGGTGCACCTGCTCCGGATGTTCTTCACCGGCGCGTTCCGTAAACCGCGCGAGCTGAACTGGCTGATCGGCTTCGGGATGCTGTTCCTCGGCATCGTCGAGGGCTTCCTCGGGTACGGCCTCCCCGACGACCTGCTGTCCGGTACCGGTCTACGAATCACCAACGGCATGATCCAGGCCTCGCCGGTGGTCGGCACGTACATGAACTTCTTCATCTTCGGCGGTGAGTTCCCCGGCAACGACTTCGTGGCCCGGTTCTTCATCGTCCATGTACTGCTGATACCCGGGATCATCCTCGCGCTGGTCACGGCCCACCTGTTCCTGGTCGTGTACCACAAGCACACGCAGTACGCCGGTCCCGGCCGCAAGCAGAACAACGTGGTCGGCTACCCGCTGTTCCCGGTGTACACGGCCAAGGCCGGCGGCTTCTTCTTCGTGGTCTTCGGCATCACCGCGCTGATGGGTGCGCTGATGCAGATCAACCCGGTCTGGCTGTACGGCCCGTACAACCCGGCCGAGGTGACCGCGGGATCCCAGCCCGACTGGTACATGGGCTGGCTGGAAGGCTCGGTGCGTATCTTCCCAGGCTTCGAGTCGACGTTCTGGGGCATCACACTGAGCTGGAACCTGATCATCCCCGCGCTGATCATCCCGCCGGCGTTCGTCACCCTGGTCGCGCTGTATCCGTTCATCGAAGGCTGGATCACCGGTGACAAGCGCGAGCACCACCTGCTCGACCGCCCGCGGGACGTCCCGACCCGGACCGGCATCGGCGTCGCGTTCATCGTGTTCTACGCGCTGCTGTGGGTCGGTGGCGGTAACGACCTGATCGCCACCCACTTCGACGTCTCGCTGAACGCGGTGACCTGGTTCCTGCGGTTCGCGGTGATCCTCGGCCCGATCCTCGGGTTCTGGATCGCGCGCCGCTGGGCCATCTCGCTGCAGCGCGCCGACCAGGAGCGGCTGCTGCACGGCCTCGAGACCGGTGTGATCATGCGCGACGCGGACGGCAAGTACACCGAGAAGCACCAGCCGATCTCGACGTACGAGGCGTACTCGCTGACCGCCCGCGATCGCGTCGTACCGCACGAGATCGGCCCGGAGACCGACGAGAACGGCGTCCGCGCCCCGCGCCGCGCGATCAACAAGGTCCGCGCCGCACTCTCCCGGTTCTACTACGCCGACGCGGTCCAGAAGCCGACGGCCCAGGAGATCGAGGAGGCGCACGAGCACGCTCACGACGCCGACGAGATCCACGAGCTGACCGAGGACACGGAGACGTACCGCGAGGTCACGAGCGACCGCTCCTGATCTGTAGCGTTATCTGTGGCGTTCGAAAGCGCCCCGGCCGATTGCGGCCGGGGCGCTTTTCGTTCAACCGAGCGCTTCGGTGACGGCTTCGAGGTAGGCGCGGGCGCCGGCCTGTTGCTGCTTGTCGAGCGCCTGGGTGGCCGCGATCATGCGGTCCAGGAGCGGGCCGAAGAACTGCCAGCCGAGCTCCACCGCACTGTCGGACACCTGCAGCCGGGCGCTGCGACCGTCTGTGCGGCTTCCGAGGCGCTGAACGTGTCCGGCGCCTTCCAGCCTGTGGATGACCGCCGTTGTCGCCTGAGAGGTCATTCCAAGCCGCTGAGCGAGCCAGGTGGGCGTCGCCTCCACTCCGGCGCGTTCGGCGTCCAGGAGGCTGACGAGGGCCCGTACGTCGGTGCTGTGCAGCCCCGTGGTCCGCGCGAACTCGGCGATGGCCAGCTCGAGCTTCAACGCCGCGTCGCGCAGCAGGTGGACGAGCTCCAGCGCTGCGGCCCGCTCGGGGTCGGACGGTGTGACGCCTTCTCGCGTGGCGGGTTCTGGCATGCTTAGCAATTTACCTCACTGAGTGAGTTATTCTCGGCGGCATGGGCTTTCAGGACGGCGGGGCGTGTCAGGACGGCGGCGCGCTTCAGGAGGTGTACGACGGTTTGCTGGCCCGGTGGGGTGTCGAGGTTGAGCCGCTGTCTGTGCGCTCCGAGTTCGGGACGACCCGGGTGAATGCGTGCGGCCCGGCTGACGCGCCGCCCGTCGTACTGCTGCCGGGGCATGGTGCTACATCAGCGGTCTGGTTCACGGTGGCGCCGCGGTTGGCGTCTCAGTACCGGGTGTACGCCGTCGACCTGATCGTCGACGCCGGGCTCGGCGTACCCTCCGGCCCGGCGCCCCGCACACCGGCCGATCTCCACATCTGGTTGTCCGGGGTACTCACCGGCCTTGGTGTCGAGCATGGCGCTTTGGTCGGTCACTCCTATGGGGCTTGGGTGGCGCTGACCTACGCGATCGCGCACCCGGAGCGGGTACGGCGGTTGGCGCTGCTCGACCCGACAGACTGCTACCTCGGCCTGCGGGTCCCGTACGTCGCTCGTGCCCTGCCGAGCTTGCTGCGTCCGTCTGCCGGGCGAGTTCAGTCGTTCCTGCGCTGGGAGACCCAGGGAGTCACTCTGGACCCGCTAGTCCTCGAACTCGCCGGCCTGGCTGCCGTAGAGCCCGCACCGCCCGTCGTCCGCCCCAAACGCCCCACCGCTGGCGAACTCCGACCGCTGGCGCCCCTCGTCTTCGTAGCCAACCGCAGCAAATGCCACAACACCGCCCGCCTGACCCGCCGAATCACCACCCTCTCCCCCAACGCCACCGTCGTCCCCCTGCGCACCGCCACCCATCACTCCCTCCCCACCCTCCACACGAGCGACCTACTCCCACCCCTACTGACCCACCTCTCCGCCGAATAACCTGCCGCAGTCCGCGCTCAGAGACGCACGACCACGGCCGCACTACGAGCGCCGCACGCACAGTCGCACCAGCAGGTGGACCAAGCAGATCCAGCGCACGTGAGCGGTCACGCTTCCTGCTAGCCGAAACCGAGCACGTCCACCCCTCCGCAGCACCGGGCTCTGTGCGCACAGACACAGCCAAGCCGCCACCCGCCGCGCCAACCCGGCGCGCCCCGGCGCAGAACGCCCGGCCCTCAAACAGCCGAAGCACGTCTCGCCGACTGGACCGGCCCTTCGGGCACACGAGGGCGCCAGCGCACCGCTCTGCCATCCCATCCGCTTTGTAGACCCACCACTCTGTCAACCGCATTGCCACCCCTGCGCTGCCTACCGACGCGCGCGTCGGGCACCTGGGCGCTACGACTGACGCACCACCCGACCAGATCACCACCGTTTGAGATCAGCCAAGATCCCCGCTATGCCGCCGATCGTGTCGGTAGCTGGAGTCGCCCTGAGCCAGAACGGTTGCCACTAGCAACATCAGCGTGGGCAACAGCACGGACAGCAGCACGGGCAACAGCCCCGCAACAGCACGGACAACAGCACGGACAACAGCCCCGCAACAGCACGGACAACCGCCCCGCAGCAGCAACGGCGGGACCGAAGGCAGCAGCGTAGACAGCAGCAAGGGCGGCAGCGTCGCCGGCGGCACGGGCCTTCAGGGTTGCCAGCAGCACCGGCTCAGACGATGCCAGCGCGACGAGCCCGATCGCGAGTCGACTGCTCCCGCTCCGAGACGCCTGGGGCCCACCCCACAACGTCGACCGGCCGCACAAGCTCAAGCGTGGACCGGCAGTCCCGATGCCTCAAGTGCGGGTTGGGTGTGGGCTGGGTGTTTGCTGGTGTGGGCCCACAAACAGCCCACAAAATAAAGGGAATCGAGCTCGAAAACTGTCGGAGGCCGTGCCTACAGTTGACGGCATGGAACTCCTGGGCGAACGGCCGG